>NZ_JBDNAI010000132.1:0-28237 GCF_039768515.1 Wenyingzhuangia sp. | reverse complement strand
TACCAGTTATTACATTTACAGAAGGTCGCTGAGTTGCCACAATCAAATGTATACCGATAGCACGTGCTAGTTGCGCCAAACGTGCAATCGGTGTCTCCACTTCTTTACCAGCTGTCATGATTAAATCTGCAAATTCATCAATCACCAATACAATGTAGGGTAGAAATTTATGGCCATCATTGGGGTTTAACTTTCGTGCTTTAAATTTATCATTGTATTCTTTGATATTACGGACCATTGCATTTTTAAGTAAATCATAACGATTGTCCATTTCAATACACAATGAATTTAGTGTATGAATGACTTTGGTTGTATCGGTAATAATTGCATCACCGCTATCGGGGAGGACAGCTAAAAAATGTCGTTCAATTTTATTGAACAAAGTGAGTTCTACTTTTTTAGGATCGACCAACACAAATTTTACTTCTGCAGGGTGTTTTTTGTAAAGTAAAGAAGTCAATACCGCATTTAACCCAACTGATTTCCCTTGTCCAGTTGCCCCGGCCATTAACATGTGCGGCGCTTTTGCCAAATCAAAGACAAAAGTTTCATTAGAAATTGTTTTTCCTAATGCGATGGGTAATTCCATTTTTGATTGCTGAAATTTATTGGATGCAATGGCCGAGTTCATTGAAACAATATTTGATTTTTTGTTAGGAACCTCAATTCCAATAGTCCCTTTACCAGGTATAGGTGCAATGATTCGAATACCCAAAGCAGATAATGACAAAGCGATATCATCTTCTAAGTTTTTTATTTTTGAAATTCTAATTCCAGCCTCAGGAACAATTTCGTACAGAGTTATGGTAGGACCTACCGTTGCCTTGATTTTAGAAATCCCAATTTTATAATTATTTAGTGTATCTACGATTCTATTTTTGTTGGCTTCAAGTTCTTCTGCATCAACAGAAATAGATTCATCAAATTCTCTTAATAAATTTAATGTGGGGAACGCATAGTTTCCTAAATCGAGAGTAGGGTCATATTCCCCAAAATCTTCAACAATTTTGTCAGCAAGATTAGAAGATGCGATTTTTTCTTCCTTAACTTTCTCAATATCTATTTTCAGGTCACCTTTTTCTTCTTCTTTTCTTTCTTTGTCAATTTTCTTTTTTGGCGAAGTGATGTTGGAGTGATTTTGTATGGTAGGCTCAACATTCTTTACCGCCATTTCAAATGTAGAAGTTGGTGTTTCTTCTACTTCATCCTTTTGCTCAAAATCATCGAGCGAAATTATAGTTTCCTTGATGGGTTGATTTTCAGAAATTACATTTTTATCAATAGTTTCTGTTGTATTTAGATCTGTAGACGAATTTTCTTTCTGTTTGATTGAGGGATCAGTAGTACTAGTTTTTGAAGCCTCAAGATCAGGTTTTTTGGGAATCCATTCTCTTATTTTTTCAGGGGTTATCTTAAAACGAATAGCAAAATAAGTTAGGTAACCAAAAACAATCAAAATAGATAGACCCAAAGGAGCTAGGTACGGAATCAAGTAAGCATTCAATTCTAAGCCTACAACTCCTGCGATTAGAGCATTTTTATCAGCAAAAAATCCAAATGCTGTTGCTGTCCAAATCAACCCAAGCATTCCCCAGTTCCAAGATTTAAGTATTTTTTTTAAGGGTATTTTTAAGAGAATATATAACCCTGTAAAAAACATCAGGACTGGAAGGATAAGTGCAGAAAGACCAAAGCCTTTGTAGATAAAAAAGTGACTTAAGTTGGCTCCTAGTTTTCCCAATAAATTTTTAGCTTCCACATTTTTATCAACCAATTGTGATATTGTAGATTGGTCTACCCGCCAAGTAAAGAAGAAAGAAATAAAAGCAGTAAACAGGAAAATACTTCCAAAAATAATAAATAGACCAGTAACTGTTTGGGTTTGTCTATTTTTTAAAAAATCTTTTATTGTTTCTTTGACCTCGGTCTTTTGGGTCACTTTTTGATCGCTTTTTTTTGGCATTTAGATTAGAGAATTTTTTTGTAAATATACTGAATTACTGACTATAGGAAATAGATTAATTTAGGGATATAAATAAATGCAATAGTGAGTGCCCCAAAGATGCCTGCAAAAAGAACAGCACCTGCACTGATATCCTTGATGATTGCAATCTTTTCATCGAAGTTAGGTTGAATAAAATTGGCTATTTTTTCTATGGCAGTATTTAATGATTCGATGCTAATGACTAAGCCCATGGCTATAAATTGAAACATCCATTCTGTATTTGAAATATTCAAATGATATCCAAAAAGACACAATATACAAATACTTACACAATGAACTTGGATTGCTTTTTCTGTCTTGATCAAGTGTATTACACCAAAGACAGCATACTTTAAACTATCAATTCGATTAGAAATAAAAGGTTGTTTTTTAGACTTCATAGAGGGTAACAGTGATGGTTAGCTTTTTTGTTTTGTCATAGCCTTTTGGTGTTGTAGGCTTATTTTTGATTTGAATTCCTTTTTTTTACTTCAATGGGTTCAGTATTCACAATATCTTATTTTTTTATGAAAATCCCTAGAAGATATAGTGTAAGTTATGATATTTAAGGAAGTAAACATATTCTGGTTTGTTAAGAGCCCTCTAGGACTGAATCTTTACTTCAGTAAATTAGTTTTTGTTATGAATCGGTAGGATGTATTTTAGTGAGAATTTCTTTCTCTGTTTTTTTTGCTGCTATTTTTCTTCTAATAGGATTTTATATTTCCCTTAAAGAATTTAGAATGTTAAAATTTTTAAGTTTAACATTTGTTAATGTTATTGTGTTTGATTATTTTTAATTAGAACAAAAACAATAGCTATACCAAAAGAATAAGAAAGAGTAATGATAGAAGAAATAATAAAGAATTTAAATAAAGGAAAACAGATGTTGATTCTTTTGCCAATAGAAAATTATTGTGACAAGTCATTGCCGCCATACTATTCTAGTATTGGTGGTCATACAAGGCATGTTTTGGACATGTTTAATTGTATATTTTCTGGTTTTCCTTCAGGTATTGTTGACCTGAGAAAAAGGGTTAGAGATGTAGATGTTGAGCTCTACCCAGTTGTTGCTTCTGAATATTTTGATCGGATGATTGAACAACTATTAAAACTAAAAGCATCTGACTTAAATACTGAAATAGATTTGGTTGATGACTTGGGAAGCGGAAGCTGTATGGTTAAGACAACTTTAGGAGCTGTTCTTGCTCAAGCACAAAGTCATACAACTCACCACTACTCAACTATTGGCTATTTGCTGTGCAACCTTGGTGTACATATAAAAGACCATACTTTTGGTCTAAACCCAACCACTCCGCAAACTTCTCAGGGCTAAATTATTTTCTAAACAAATGTTTGAGTAAACTTTTTATACCTAGAGCGAAGAGAACAATGGTAAGGATAACTAGAGCAATTCCAATAACTAAAAAAAGATAAATTCCATCTTTCTGCAACGCTTTAAAACCAATATTTACGATCACTGGGCTTAGAAATAGTAACGGCAAAACTGCGGCCATTAAATTGATTCCTTTGTTTAAATATTTTTTATTGTTGTCCATTTTTTAGTTTGTTCATTACATTCCTAACACTTCCGTACTTCAGTAGTAACTCTTTTGCTTTCAAATGAGAGATGTTTAGCTCATCTGTCAAAATATTGGATCCTCTTTCAACCAATTTGTCATTAGACAATTTCATATCTACCATTTTGTTTCCTCTTACTTTGTCCAAACGAATCATGGTCGCAGTACTAATCATATTTAACACCATTTTCTGAGCTGTTCCTGCCTTCATTCTAGAACTTCCTGTTATAAATTCAGGACCAACGTTTATGACTATTGGAAATTGTGCAGTTTTGTCAAGAGGACTATTTTTATTCATCGTTATGCATCCGGTAGCGATGTTTTTTTCTTTGCAAGTTTGCAGCGCACTTACAACATAGGGAGTAGTTCCTGATGCTGCAATACCGATTACTATATCATGCTCTGAAATTTGGTGTTTTGACAAATCTAACCAACCTTGTCTTTCGTTGTCTTCTGCATTTTCAACAGCATCTCTTAGGGCTTTATCACCTCCTGCAATAATTCCTATAACTATATTTGAATCAACTCCAAAAGTAGGTGGGCATTCTGAAGCATCTAAAACTCCAAGTCGACCACTGGTTCCTGCTCCAATATAAAACAATCTTCCCCCATTTTTTAGTTTTTCAGTAACGGTATCAATTAAACTTTCAATTTTTGGTAGAACTTCATCTATGGCTTTAGCTATTTTTTTGTCTTCATTGTTGATATTTTTGATCAATTCATGAGTAGACATATTTTCTAAGTTGTCATATAACGAATCTTGTTCTGTTGTTTTTTGAAAGCTCATATCGAATGTTTGCAGTTAGATTTTACTGTACTTCATAAGTAGTCTTGATGAATTGATTTACTGAAAAGTATCCTAAGGCGTAGTTGTCTTGCAAAGTCGTATTTAGGAGGTTACCTCTTATTGATGCTGGTGCAGTAGAAAAAGGCCCATTACTTCCTTGGGACAATACCAATATCTTTGCAAGATAATTATAGTATTCTTTGCTTATACCGTACAATTCGATGTTAACTTCCATCTCTGCTTCTAGTTCTTCATCAATGAAGCCAATATCAAAAAAATTAGTATCCTGGCTATCATCGTATTGTTGGTCATCAGTTACGTCATATGCAGGGATGGTTCTGTAAGGAGTTTGAAACTTACTTAGAAAGTAGTTGTCAATATCTTTTTCATTTTTAACATTAATATTCAACTGAATTCTTTCTTGTGGAAAAGTTATGATTTTTTGAGTGATGCTATTGATTTCTGAGATACTTGTGTACGTATCTTGAGCGGTATATGTTTCACCATCTACCACAACCTTGAGAAAGTACATTTCTCCAACAGTAAGTGTGTCAAAATCATTTGCAGTGTATTCTCCATCTTCAATTTCTGAAGTTCCTGGGTTTACATCTAAAAAAGTACCCATAGAATTACCGTTCTTGTCGGTTACCAAAATGCTAGCACCTAAAACAGGCGAGTAGTTGTCATCTTCATAATATCCCGCGGTTTTGGTTACTTTTATGCTTTGCTTTCCTGTGGGAGAATTTTGATTGATATTTAGATTGGCTTCAATCACTAGCCTTGGCGATATGTTGCTCAATTCATCAATTACAATTTCTTCTAAACAAGAAGTAGTGCACAGCGAAACCAGTAGTATGTATATATATATTTTCATTTTTTAGAATTTAAAATTATAACTAAAAGATGGGATCAACCCAAATATAGAAAGTGCTTCGGTTTTGTTCAACCCTGTAACAATATCTTGATTGAAAAGAAGTGAAGAAACATTTCTTCTGTTATACAGGTTATAAATACTAAAAACCCATTCCCCTTTAATTTTTTTGTTTCTATTTTTTGAAGGTTTATATGTGGCAGAGATATCTAATCTATGGTATAAGGGCAAACGGTAATTGTTTCTAAATCCATAATTAGGAATGTTTAAATTCATAAAAGAATATTTGTCTGCTGGTAGGGTAACAGGTTGACCCGTTTGCAATGTAAAGTTGGTACTGAAGTTCCACTTTTTAGAAGCTTTGTAGTTCCCAATAATGGTTAAATCATGAGTTTTATCATATCCAGTGGCATACCATTCACCGTTATTGATACCAACTTCACTTGCTGTTCTTCCAGCGGTTTTTTGTTCTGAACGAGATAAAGTGTAACTGATCCAACCTGTAAATGTACCTGAATCTTTTTTGAATTGCATTTCTAATCCATAAGCTCTGGCACTACCTGCTAAAACTACAGATTCTATGGCTTCATTAGCAATCAAATCTGCTCCATCGATATAATCTAATCTGTTCTGTACATTTTTACCAAATATTTCTGCAACAAGTGAATATTCGTTGTTGAAATCTTTGTTGTATCCAAAAGCAATTTGATCAGACAATTGTGGTTTGATGTGTTCTCCACTTGGTGTCCAAATATCTAGAGGAGAGGGAGATTGCGTATTGGAGATTAAATGTAAATATTGTGACATTCTTTGGTAACTAGCTTTTATAGAGCTTCGTTCCGTAAGACTATATGCAATAGAAAAACGAGGTTCTAAATTGGTATAGGTTTTCAAAATTTCACTTTTATCAAAATCTTTTTGACTGATCGGTGTAGCCGATTCATAAATCTTTAAGTTTTCATCGTATGTAATCGGACTCCCATTGTAAATGTTTTTGCTTTGTTCTCCCATTCTAGCAAAACCAGTAAGTCGAATACCATAACGTAAATCAATTTTTTCATTTATTTTCTGATCGACATCAATGAAAATTCCCGATTCAATAGCGTACTTCTTGGCGAGCTGGTTTTCTTCAATACTACTATCATCTCGATTAGGTTCTATTTTACCAGGATTAAATTCATGCAATGTGGTATTGATTCCATAATCGATAGAAACATTGTCGCTAAAGTATTGTTTTAGATCGTATTTAAAATTGATATTTTGTAAACCTGAATCCCATAGGAAACCAACAAAATCCAATTCTAAGCCGTAATAATATTGACTATAAATCAAAGACAAATTAGAGAATAGTTGATTGTTGAAGACATGATTCCATCTCAAGTTTCCAACTGCATTTCCATAATTGTTGACAAAAGATTCAGAAAATGAAAACACATCTTTACCAAAGTAACCAGACAAGTAAAGTTTGTTTTTGTCGTCAATTTCCCAATTCATTTTAGTATTTAAGTCATAGAAGTAGGCTTTGTTTTCGTTGTCTGGCATCACAAGAGGAATGAACAAATCAGCATATGATCTCCTACCACTTATAAAAAAAGAGGCTTTTTCTTTAGCTAAAGGTCCCTCTAGTGTTAATCTAGATGATATAATTCCTATTCCACCGTTTCCGTGAAAACTATTTTTATTTCCATCTTTTTGTCGAATATCTAATACTGATGAAATTCTACCTCCATATTTAGCAGGGATCCCACCTTTAAAAAGCTTTAAATCTTTAATGGCATCTGCATTGATTACAGAAAATAGCCCAAATAGGTGTGAGGTATTGAAGAGGGTAGCTTCATCAAGTAAAACCAAATTTTGATCAACAGCTCCACCACGAACATTAAATCCAGATTGTCCCTCACCAGCTGTGGTTACTCCTGGTAGTGTTGTTATGGATTTTAAAACATCTACCTCTCCTAAAATTGCGGGAATTTCTTTTATGGTTTTAACTTTCATTTTGTTAACACTCATTTCCGCTTTCTTGATGCTAATTTTTTCAGAAGTAGTAGTCAAAACAATTTCTTCTAAACCCTCTATATTTTCAACTAATGAAAAATTTAAGGTTTGATTTTTGTTGAGATCAATGGTTTTTGAAACGGTGTTATAACCAAGGTATGAAACTTGGATGTTGTGAGTACCTTGATTTAGACTCAAAGAATAGAATCCATATTCATTACTTACAGTTCCTTGATAATTGTCTTTATCGTAAATGCTTACACCTATAAGTGTTTCTCCAGATGCAGAGTCTTTTAGGGTTCCACTAATGGAAAACTTTTCTTGTGCATAAACCCCAGAGAAGCAAAATAGTAAAATGAGATATATTTTTTTCATTGAATACTTTTTATATGGAACAAATGTATTCCTTTTATTGTACAAAAATATAAAGAAGTTGGATAAGGGTCGAAATGGATGTTTTGGGGATAAAAAAACGCCAATCGTAAAGACTGGCGTTTTTTTATAAAGTGTCAATTATAATTTGACCTTTAAGGATATCTTCCATTTTTTCTCTTTCTCTAATCAAAAAATCTTGCCCTTTGATAACCAAAACCTCGGCAGGTTTGAATCGTGAGTTATAGTTAGATGACATAGAAAAACAATAAGCTCCAGCATTATCCATACAAATAATATCTCCTTCGCTAACTTTACCTAGCTGCCTACTCTCAGCAAAAGTATCGGTCTCACAGATATAACCAACCACATTATAATTTTCTTTTTTTCCATCAGGATTAGAAATGTTGTGGACTCTGTGGTAAGCGTCGTACATCATTGGTCTCATTAAATGATTAAGACCACTATCTACGCCCACAAAATTAATGTTTTGTGTTTGTTTGATCACATTTACTTTTGCCAAAAACTTACCAGACTCACTAACTAAAAACTTCCCAGGTTCAAATATCAATTTTAAATCTTTACCGTAATCCTTACAAAATTCATTAAATCTAGCCCCCAATATAGCTCCCAATTCTTCTAAGTTGGTTTCATGATCTTCGTCTTTATATGGAACCTTAAAACCGCTTCCCAAATCAATAAAATCTATGGTGTCAAATTGTTTTGCTATTCCTAATAATATTTCCATGGCTTCAACAAATGCGTTTGGATCTTTAATATCGGAACCTGTGTGCATATGAACACCATTGATTGGAATTCCTCCTTTGCTAACAATCTCTTTGATGTTTTCAATTTGTGTGTGAGAGATACCAAATTTAGAATCTACGTGCCCAACAGAGATTTTAGCATTACCTCCAGCCATTATGTGTGGGTTGATTCTCAAGGAAACAGGAGTGTCTGGAAATTCATTTCCAAAACGTTCTAAACTAGATAAATTGTCTAATGTAATTTTAACTCCCAGTTCTTTTGCTTCACTGATTTCACTGAAAGAAACTCCGTTTGGGGTATAAGAGATGTTTTTTGCCTCAAATCCAGCAGCCAAACATAATTTTATTTCTTGAATAGATACACAATCACCCCCAGATCCTAAATTTTTTAAAAATTTTAAAACATTTACGTTCGTATTAGATTTAACCGCATAATTAAGTTTAACATTCTTTACTGATGAAAAAGCATTGGTCATGCGTTGGTATTGACGTTCAATTACATCTGCGTTATAAACATATAATGGAGCTCCGTATTTCTCAGTCAGAGAGATTAAAAATTGATGATTCATTTTATTGATACTTATTTGCTGTAATTTCAGCAATATTGATAATTACTTTTGTCGCTTTTACTATAAGATTCTAAAGGTACGTATTCATATTTACCTTGAAAATTATGCCCTCCTGCAAAAATATTTGGGCAAGGTAGTCCCATGAATGACAATTGTGACCCGTCTGTGCCCCCTCGTATAGCTTTATAAATTGGGTTTATATTTTCTTTTTTCATTGCTTCTGCAGCAATATTCACAATATGCATAACAGGAGCTATCTTTTCTTTCATATTGAAATATTGATCCTCTATGTCTATAGAAAATATTTCTTTCCCCATTTTTTTATTTAGCGAAGATACTAAAGAGAACATCGTTTCTTTACGTTCTTTAAATTTTTCTATATCGTGATCCCTAATGATGTACTCAAGTGTGGTTTTTTCTATATCTCCTGTAAGGTTATGTAAGTGATAAAATCCTTCTTGTCCTTCTGTTAGTTCTGGAACTTCGTGAGAAGGTAGGCCATTGATAAATTGTTGCGAGATGGTGATGGCATTGATCATTTTATGTTTTGCATATCCCGGATGAACATTTATACCTTTAACCGTAACGGTGGCTTTAGCAGCATTGAAATTTTCATATTCTAATTCCCCAATTTGGCTACCATCCATCGTGTATGCCCAATGAGCACCAAAATGATCAACATCGAATTGATGAGCGCCTTTCCCTACTTCTTCATCAGGAGTAAAACAAATTCTTATTTTACCGTGTTTCACTTCAGGATTATTTATCAAATATTCCATTGCGCTTACAATCTCTGTAATACCTGCTTTATCGTCAGCCCCTAACAAGGTTGTGCCATCTGTGGTAATAATAGTTTGACCTTTGTACTGCTGGATATCTTCAAAATAAGTTGCGTCGAGTATAATTTGTCGATCAGCGTTTAATACAATATTACCCCCATCATAATTCCTATGAATAAGAGGATTTACATTATTTCCACTAAAATCTGGACTGGTATCGATATGTGCAACAAACCCAACAACTGGTACTACATGATCTACATTACTTGGGAGTGTTGCTGTCAAATAACATTGTTCACTTAGATGTACCTCAGAAAGTCCAAGATCAAGAAGTTCTTGTTCTAGTAGACGTGCCAATACCCACTGCTTTTCAGTACTTGGGAAAGCAGGATTTTTTGGGTCAGATTGCGTGTCTATCTTGACGTAACGTATAAACCTTTCTAAAATGTTTTGCATTGAAATCATAATGTAAATACAAAAGTAACGAAGTGATTCATTATGAAATAAATTTTTGTAAAATAAAACGAATTTCCTTTTTATTGTTTTACGCGAGGATGCAAAGTTCTTCTCTTAAGAAGATATATTGTGAGCCTAGGGTTTAAATTAGGATAGTCTTTATCATAAATATTAAAGTTTTTTTACTCAAAGAGATGCGCAAACAAAAATGATGTTTAAGTTTTGGTTAAAACTATGTATTATTAGGTCATTTTAGCAGTTGATAAAAAACAACAAACGCAACATTGTTGCATTTGTTGTTTTTTATCTATATTTGCAACAAAATCATTAAATATATACTATGAAATTGACAAAAACAGTAAAGGTTTTATTGATAGCTTTACTAGCCGTATCCTGTGAAAAAGAAAACCCAGAAATTCCACATGAACACGAAGTGTTTTCAAATGTAAGTTTAACTCTTGTGCCTATTGGAGGATCTGATGAAATAACGTTTCATTGGCATGACGCAAATGGAGATTTACTGGTAAGTAATGATGAAATTGAAAATGGAAGTTTAGTTGCCAATACAGAATACAATGCAGTCATTTCTTTCAACGAACAAGAAGAGCATGATGCACATGAACTTCATGATGATGATGGTCACGAGGATCATGAGGATCTCGATTTAGATGCTGAGATTTTAAATGAATCTACTGAACACCAATTGTTTTTTAGTTCTGTCAAAGGATTAAAAATCTCTTATTCCGATGTAGATTCAAATGGAAGTCCAATTGGCTTGGAAACTACCTTTGTAACAGATGATAGTTTTGAAGGTGGAGAATTAACGATCACGTTAAGACATGAGCCGATTAAAAATGCTCTAGGGGTAGCTTCTGGTGATATTACTAATGCAGGGGGGGAGACAGATGTTGAAATTACGTTCTCATTATAAAATTAGTTACTCTTATTAATGACATTACTTAAGATAAAGTTTAATATTGTCATAATGATTACTATGTTGTTTTTACAACATAGTAATTATGCACAGCAATGTACTTATTCTATTTATGGACAAATTACAGATGACGCTACACACTTACCATTACCGGGCGCGACCATTACTTTAAAAGAAGTTTCAAAATCAACCATCACAAATGAGAGAGGATATTTTGAATTGAGTCAAATTTGTAAAGGAGAATACCATATAATTGTCAGTCATATTGGATGTGAGGACATAGAACAAGCCATTGATTTCAAAAATAATAAAGAGATTGATATAGAAATGCCTCATTTGATCAATAGGTTGGATGGTGTGCATTTAGCCCAAAAATCGCATGAGGTCACTACCCAAAATCTCCAAGTTGTAAAAGCGCGAGCCATTCAAAAAAAGGCAAATAAAAGTTTAGCCCATCAGCTAGAGGGCCTATTGGGTGTGACAACGCTAAATAACGGAAATAGCATTGCAAAGCCAGTTGTTAATGGTTTGTATGGAAGTAGGGTAATGATTCTAAACAATAATATTGTCCAAAGTGGACAGCAGTGGGGGAGTGATCATGCACCAGAAATAGATCCTCTAACAGCAGGTAGTATTGAAGTGGTCAAAGGGGTTGCTGCTTTAGAATATCAAGGAAGTGGATTGGGAGCAGTGATCAATGTAATCCCTAGAACCATAAAAAAAGATGCGCACATCCATGGTAGTCTTACTTACTTAGCGGAGCGCAATGGTTTGGGTAACAATGCAAATTATAGCTTACAGCAAAAAAAGAATAAATTTGGTTGGGAAATTTCGGGAACCCTAAAAAAATATGGAGATGCTAAAACACCAAAATATTACCTAAACAACACCGGTTATACTGAAATGAATACGGCTTTACAATTGGAATATAATTTTTCAGATCAATGGCAATCAAAGTGGTACATCAGTAGTTTCAATACTAATTTAGGAATTTTAAGAGGGGCACATGTAACGCTTAATGACTCAGATTATGCCAAAGCAATCTTAAATGCTGACCAACCTCAATATACCGAAACAGATTTCTCTTACGCTATCGATGCACCAAGACAAGAGGTGCATCACCATTTGTTGAAATGGAAAAATATAGTCAATATCAATAAAGATGAGAAGTATGAGTTCGTTTATTCCGGGCAGTTGGATACAAGAGAAGAGTATGATATTCGTAGAGCTGACCGTTCTGATATACCAGCATTGGGCTTGTTCCAGCAAAATCATTTCATAGAAATCAAACATTACAAATTACATCAACACGATTTGACAGAAAAAAAAGGGCTTCAATATACTTTTACAGACAATACAAATGATCCTGATACTGGTATATTGCCTCTAATTCCTGATTATCTATCTCACCAATTGGGTGGGTTTGTTTTGTTTGATAAAGAAAAAGAGAATTGGAAGTTTGAGTTGGGGGCTCGTTATAATTTTACTTATCAAAGTGTAGCCTATATTAATAGAAACGAAGAAAGAAATGTAGAAAACTATACTAATTATTTTCAGAACTACAGTGTGGCAGGAGGTGCTAATTATGTTACTTCTAAATATTTTGATTGGTCCTTAAATTTAGGGTTGACTTCACGAAATCCAGATATAAATGAGCTATACGCTTATGGATTACATCAGGGGGTAAGTGGTTTTGAAATCGGAAATGTAAATTTGAAGAAAGAAACTGGAATAAAATCAACTCTTGGATTAAAAGGAAGTGCTTTACAAAAATGGTTTTTTGAGGGTATGATGTATATAAATTATATAGATAATTTTATTTACTTACAACCCCAAAATAAATTTATAAAAACGATTAGAGGAACATTTGCATTATTTGAGTACTTACAAACAGATGCTAGCTTAGTTGGTTTAGATTTTGGTACAAATTATCTGTTTTCTGATGAATTGAGTTTTGGGGCAAAGTATAGTTTTTTAAGAGGTCATAATGTAAGCAAAAATATACCTCTAGTTTCTATGCCAGCAAACCATGCAGCCCTAACAATCAATTATAAATCTAGCCAAGGTGGATTTCTGAAAAATTCATCAGTTGGATTTGAATATAGATATAGGTGGAAACAACATCATTTGTTAGACTGGCAGGATATAAAACCTGCGCCAAGTGCCTATCAATTGTTAAATTTTGACTTTGAAAAACAAATCTATGTTTATCATACTCATGTAAAGTTATATGGTAGCATAGATAATATGTTTAATGTCACGTACAGAGATTATTTAGACCGAATGAGATATTTTTCAGATCATTTGGGAAGAAGTATGACCATCGGTTTTTGTGTTAAGTTCTAGAAGGATGAAAGAAAAAGGAGATTTAGAAAATTTATTGAGAAGTAGAAATTTAAAGGTAACAAGCAGACGTTTAGAGCTGCTTACTATTATTTCAAATTATACTTCGGCAATACCTTATAGCAAAATTCAAAAAAATTTAAAAAATTTTGATAGGGTCACATTATATAGGACTTTAAAAGTGTTGTTGGATGGAGGAATTATCCATAAAGCGTTTGTCAATAACGATGATGTTTATTACGCGAGGTGTAGACAACATTGCACGTCAGATTGTCATGATCACAAACATATTCATTTAAAATGTACAGTGTGTCGGGAAGTTTCTTGTGTAGATGTTATCCATCCAGTTCAAATAAAAATACCTAATGTGATCATCAAACAAATCGAAATTGAAGTGAGTGGTGTTTGTGAAAACTGTATTTAGCTACTGCTAGACTTGAAAGAAAATAATTTTTGAATTCATTTTTTTTATCAGTTTAAAAAGTTTTTATTCAATAGAAATTAGTTCTATATCAAAGATTAGATCTTCACCAGCTAGTGGATGGTTGGCATCTAGAATTACTTCTGTATCCTCTACGCCAACGACTAGTAGCGCTTGTGTTTGGCCATCTTCTCGACTTGCTTGTAGTTGCATGCCTACTTGAGGCTCCATGCCTTCTGGCAATTGGGTTTTCGGAAGATTAAAAACGGCTTCTTCTTTCCTTAAGCCATAAGCTTCCTCTGCTGGTATGGTTACTTGTTTTTGATCTCCAACAGTCATTCCGTTTACTGCGGCATCAAATCCAGGTATCATTTGACCTGCACCGATAGTAAATGCTAGAGGTTCTCTTTCTCTGGAACTGTCAAATACATTTTCGTTTGTAAGTTTTCCTGTGTAGTGAACTTTAACGTTATTTCCTTGTTTTGCTTGAGACATACGTATCGTTTGTTTTGTGTGCTACAAATTTAAGTTTTTAGTAAAAGAAGATGATAAACAAATGGACTAATTATAATTAATTCTCGTTTTATTTATCTTTTGCAATAAAAATATTACTCAAAAAATAAAGAAGAGAAAACAATATTGTTTTCTCTTCTTTATTTTATTTGTTTTATAAGTGGATTACCTCATCATAAGCGTCAGCAACTGCTTCCATCACAGCTTCTGACATGGTAGGGTGAGGGTGAACTGTTTTTAATACTTCATGACCTGTAGTTTCAAGTTTACGACCTAAAACCGCTTCGGCAATCATATCTGTGACTCCTGCACCAATCATATGACATCCTAGCCATTCACCATATTTGGCATCAAAAATTACTTTGACAAATCCTTCTTTTGTTCCAGCAGCAGAAGCTTTTCCTGATGCAGAAAAAGGGAATTTCCCAACTTTTATATCATATCCAGCTTCCTTAGCCGCTTTTTCAGTTAATCCAACTGATGCAATTTCAGGTGAGGCATATGTACATCCAGGAATATTTCCGTAATCAATTGATTCTGTGTGTAAACCTGCAATTTTTTCAACACATGTAATACCCTCTGCTGAAGCTACGTGTGCTAAAGCTTGTCCAGGAACAACATCACCTATCGCATAATAACCAGGAATGTTTGTTTGGTAGTAGTCATTAACAATGATTTTATCTCTATCTACAACAATTCCAACATCTTCTAGCCCAATGTTTTCAATATTTGTTTTGATTCCAACAGCTGATAGCAATACATCAGCTTCTATTTTTTCTTCTCCTTTTTTTGTTTTAACAGTTGCAATTACACCATCTCCAGAAGTATCAATAGATTCAACAGAAGAATTTAGCATCAGTTTGATTCCAGATTTTTTCAAGGAATTTCCAAAAGCTTTAGATACTTCTTCGTCTTCAACAGGCACTACATTTGGCATAAACTCAACAATTGTCACGTCTGTCCCCATTGAATTATAAAAGTGTGCAAATTCAACACCAATGGCACCAGAACCTACAACAATCATTTTCTTTGGTTGTTCGGGTAATGTCATCGCTTTTCGGTATCCAATAACTTTCTTACCATCTTGTGGTAGGTTTGGTAGTTCTCTTGAACGAGCTCCTGTAGCAATGATGATATGATCTGCATCAAGTTCAGTAACTTTACCATCTGCATCCGTGACATCTACCTTCTTTCCGGGCTTAACCTTTCCAGTTCCGAGAATGACATCTATTTTGTTCTTTTTCATTAGGAATTCAATTCCTTTACTCATTCCTTCTGCAACACCACGAGAACGTTTGATTACAGCTTCAAAATCTTTGTCAATCGCTTCAGCTTTTAACCCGTAGTCATCAACATGTTTTAGATATTCATATACTTGAGCACTCTTTAACAAAGCTTTTGTAGGAATACATCCCCAATTCAAACAGATTCCACCTAAAGATTCTTTTTCTATCACAGCAGTTTTTAATCCCAATTGAGAAGCTCTAATTGCAGTAACATATCCTCCAGGTCCACTTCCGATAACAATAACGTCGTATTTCATATGTGTATTTTTTAATCTAATTATTGAGTTTTAAAATGTATGCAAATGTAATCATTCAAAATCATTTTACATAGGTTAGAAAGGTAGAAATTACAGTTCTATAAATAAGGAATACATTTTACATTCTTTCAGGTACTTCTATTCCTAATAAGAGAAAAGCAGACTTGATGGTATCTGCTACTTTCGAGGATAATTGTGTTCTAAATATTTTAAGAGCTTCATCCTCACATCCCAAAATGTATGAACTTTGGTAGAAAGAATTATATTCTTTAACCAAATCATAAGTGTAATTACAAATAATAGCAGGACTGTGATTCTTTGCAGCTAAGGCTACAGTGTTACGATACTCTTGCAGAGTTTTGATAACAGACAATTCTTTATCTGAGGCTTTGATGTTTTGCTTTGAAGAATAATCAAAATTAGCTTTCCTCAAGATGGATTGTATTCTTGCATATGTGTATTGTATAAAAGGCCCTGTATTTCCATTAAAATCTATAGATTCTTTTGGATCAAATAAAATTCTCTTTTTTGGGTCTACTTTTAAAATGAAATATTTTAATGCACCCATCCCTATCATTTTGAATAGTTTCTCCTTTTCATTTTCAGAATATCCCTCAAGTTTTCCTAGTTCTTGAGAAATATCTCGAGCGGTGTTGACCATTTCGACCATCAAATCATCTGCGTCCACTACAGTTCCCTCTCTAGATTTCATTTTACCTGTTGGTAAATCTACCATACCGTAAGACAAGTGGTACATGTTTTCGGCCCATGCGAAACCTAGTTTTTTTAGAATTAAAAACAAGACCTTGAAATGATAGTCTTGTTCATTTCCCACAGTGTAAGTCAAAGCATCAATATCAAATTCTTTGAAACGCTGGATAGCAGTTCCTAAATCTTGGGTAATATATACAGATGTTCCATCACTTCGAAGGACTAGTTTTTCGTCCAATCCTTCATCCGTTAAATCAATCCAAACAGACCCATCCTCTTTTTTGTAAAACACCCCTTTGTCTAATCCGTTTTGCACACAATCTTTACCTAAAAGATAGGTTTCACTTTCGTAGTAGTTTTGATCAAATGTAACTCCTAGATTTTTGTAAGAAACAGCAAAACCATCATAGACCCATTGGTTCATCGTCTTCCAAAGTGTTACAACTTCATGATCTCCAGCTTCCCATTTTCGTAGCATATCTTGTGCTTCAATTAAAATAGGAGCTTCTTTTTTTGCTACTTCTTCGGTCTTTCCTTCAGCCATTAGACTGTTGATTTCTTCTTTGTAGGCTTTGTCAAAAGCTACATAGTAGTTTCCTACCAATTTATCTCCTTTTAGGCCAGTGTTTTCAGGTGTTGCACCATTTCCAAATTTTTGCCAGGCCAACATACTTTTACATATATGTATCCCACGATCGTTAATGATTTGAGTTTTATAAACTTTTTTTCCACTAGCCGCTATAATTTCAGCTATTGAAAACCCCAATAAGTTGTTTCTAACATGACCCAGATGTAGGGGTTTGTTTGTGTTAGGGGAGGAGTATTCTATCATCACTGATTTGTCCTTTTGATGAGGTGTGATGACCCCATAATTTTGATCATCATAGATTTCGTAAAAACGATCTACATAATAACTAGCGTCAATTGAAATATTCAAAAACCCTTTTACTACATTAAAATCAGTAACCATATTGATGTTGGACTTTAAATATTCGCCAACTTGAGTTCCAATCTGTACAGGATTACCTTTCACGAATTTTAATAAAGCAAAGACCACAATCGTCAGATCTCCTTCGAATTCTTTTCGAGTCGCTTGAAATTCTACGGATGAAATTTCTATTTTAAAAATTTCTTTGATTGCCTTTTTAACAACACTTTCTATATGATTTTGGATACTCATCTGTATTTATTTCTGTTGAGTGGCAAAAGTACATAATTTAAACGATTATAGGAGGTGTTGATTGATTTTGTAAAAGTCAAATATTTTTGACTGATGTTTCGGTAATGTGTCAAAAATAGTGTTTGAATTTATCAGATAACAATAGAAAAAGAACTGAGAATTGATCAAAAAAATCCTGGACTTCAAAAATTTGAACCCCAGGATTTAAGTATTGTTGAATGAATTTTAATGATCATCTTCAACGAAACCAGTTTTTCTGTGACCCGAGAGTATATAGGTTTCGTCAGCGGTGTTGGTGCTGTCGTAGGTTGCGTGGGTATATTCCCAATCGAATTCTCGTTCTTCAGGATTGGCTCTTAATGCTTCGGGAAGTTCATAACTCTTAAAACTAACAGAGCCACTGAGTAGTTTTAATTTGATGTAAATACTATCCACAGGATTTCCAGAGATTGTTGTTGCTGCATCTGTTAATATTTTACCTTCTAAAACTATAGCTCTGATGTAATCTCTATCTTCTGTAATGGTTTCTCCTATGCCCGTCGGTTTTGTTGTTGGGGTCTCTATTGCGTATTCATTGTTCTCAATCTCATCAAAGTCTTGAGTTTCACTTTTAAACAATTTAGAATCTCCCGTAAATGTAAATTTACTTTTTAATGGAAAGACATGATTAGTATCTTCTATCCATACTTTGTTTTGAATATTTTCGGAAGTATTATAGATCATTAATTGTATGTCGTGATGATAATCTTCAATTGGTTCTGTAAAGTTTTCATCATATAATTGCCAAAAGTAGGTACCTGAATAGTCTAATGTTTCACTATCCCATACTTCAAGTTTTTCATGGCAAGAAGTAAGAAATATTGTGGCCATGAGAAGCAATCCAAACAGCGTATTGCAAATAAATTTTAGTTTCTTCATGTTTGTAATTTTTGAGTTATTCTTTTGTTAGTGTGCTTGGAGTTGAAAATGTACCTATTTGCATACAATGGCTGAATACAGTACCTGTTAAGCTTTGTTCGATAACTTCCCATGGTCCCCAAGGTGAACTGGTGAGAAGTGCTTCGTAGCTGCTTCCATCACTAGTAATGTAAAAGTATCCGGGTATTTTATAGGTCGGTCCATAGCCTCTCCCAAGGTTATACCTTCCTCCAATCAAATCATCACAATGATAAAGTCCATTTCCCAAATGTGAGATTTCACACGCTCCTGCAAAGCTTCCATCCGAATTGTCACCCGTATAGCTTCCGTTGTAGTAGTCACTAATCAATCTGTTTTCAGGCAACACAAATACATCGCGTGTTATTGTTTTACCAAACCCATCTACATTTTCAATGTAATAGGAAACAACATAATGACCTGTTTTCGAGGTATCAATATCATCCGTTATATCTATATTTTTGCTGACATCAACTCCATCTTCCTTAGCCAAAGCCCCGAACTCTGTATAGGTGTCGTTTTGAACGATTACCAAGTTGTTTTCTCCTATCAATTCAATTTCATTGTAATAGGTTGTCCTTGAGATTCCCTCTGTGTCTAAATCCTGATCACATGAACTAAAAAATAGGAGGACTATGATTGGAATGATTTGAAAAATTGTTTTTTTCATGGTTTCTTTTTTTAAGGTTTGTACTATTATTTCCCTGTTTTTTTATCCCACCAAATTTTTTCTAGTAAGTCTCTTTTTTGTCCAGGAGCATTTGTGTTTCTTCCCAATATGTCAGAAGGATATATGGGTGAAGAAGGGAGAAAACCGTTGGTTTTATCTCTACCGTTTACAGATATGGTAAGAGAACCTATTGGAAAGTTTCTACTTGCTTCTTGTCTATCCAACTTGATGTCAATTTCATCGACTGTTGGGTATTTGGTTCTATTGCGTTCTATAAAGGATTCACAATGTTGATAGTGAGCATTTGCTACCCATTTTTGCATTGCGATTTGTTTGATATTCTCTTCTACGTTTCCATTTACCCAGCTTGCATATCCGGATACAATTATACTCTTGTCATTAATTCCATGTTGGGTAAAAGAGTTCAACACTCCAAGGTCATAATGTTGTTTGGCTTTGATTACATCACCAGCTCTTGCATGAGCTTCTGCGATAAAGAAATTAATTTCCCAATCTGAGAGTATCATCAAGGGGGAATCAGGGGCAAATGAAGCTTTACTGTAGGACTCATCAGCGTCCAAAATACCATCAGCATCTGAATCCGCTCGAGCATCAAAATCTCCAAAAAAAGCACCTTCATGCTCATCTTCAGAAGTTACAAATAGCACCTCTAATCTTGGGTCTCCATTGCTTTTTAGGTAGTCTATGAAGTTTTTACAACCAATCACGTTTGTTGATAAATAACTTGCTCCCCCTTCTTCAAATTCTCTCATTGGATGTCTTTTTTCTTCTTCACTATCCTTCCAATAGGAGCCAGATATCTTAGCGGATTCAGATAAAAATGTAGTACCGCTGACAAATGAAATGACCTCATCATTATTGTAGAATTCGGTTTCAGATTGTCTCATCATAATTTTTAATTTTAATGAGTTTACAAATTGTTTCCATTTGGTCAAATCCCCACCGTATATGAAATCATAATCAGCGTCAATCTCAGAAAGCGTATTTATATCCGTCGCTAGTAATTGATCGACTCTTACTTCCAAGTCAACATAAATATCTTCACCTTTTTCAAAAGCAGGTGCTAGTACACCAGTATTTCCCTTTAGAGCTTCTGTATAAGGGATTTCTCCCCATAAATCTGTTATTACTTGCCAGGTGTAAATAGCTAAAGCCTCACTGATATATACATATCCAGTTTCTTCATTTGCCAATGCGAGGGCTTTAATTCTTTGGGTGTCTATCAATACACCAGCGGTAAGTTTTTCGTAGGCGTTTTCAAAACTTGTAGCACTTCCATCTTCATATTCACAAAGGGTCTTAAACTGAGAAGCTGTGTAGGATTGAGTCCAGTATTCTGACCAAAATCCTCCCCCGAAACCTAGATCCCAACCCATAAGTGTATTTGCAAGGTTTACTTCTGCTGTGGGTAAAATAATTTTAGCTTGATCCGTACTGCTCAATACGTTTGGATCCTCATTGATATCTAAATAGTCCTCACAACTTATTGTGAAAATTAAAAGAAAAACGGATGTTATTTTCAATAATTGTCTTTTCATATCGGTAGTTTTATAATTGAATGTTTACTCCAAAAGTGTATGTTTCTTGATTTGGATTTGCATTGTATTCTCCAAATTTTGCGTCGACATTATTTCCAAAAGTTGTGGTTTCTGGATCTATATAATGATTGTCTTTGTGTTTCCAAAGCAAGAAGTTATTTGCCGTAAGCGAGAGGGCTATTTTGGAGACTTTTATTTTATTACAAAACTTTTCAGGCAGCGCATAAGATAAAATTACATTTCGGAGTTTTAAATAGGATTTATCTATGACGGAATATGATTCTCCATCAAATCCACCATTGCTATAAAAGGTATGTAGTGCTGTTGGGTTAACAGGCGTATTGTTTTCTGAGTAGGAGCCATCACTATTTCGTACCACAGAATTAGGAATGATAAAGGCATTTCTATCATTCAATACACTTTCAGGAGAACTTCCTACCCAGTGCATGTAATCTTTGGTTCCAGAGTAAATATAACCTCCATATTTTAAGTCTAAGGTTCCCCTCAAACTAACTCCTTTGTAGGTAAATGTATTGGTTAATCCTGCTCGAAATTTTTCATTGATGTCCTTTCCTGATAAAATTGGATCACTTGTCTGTTGGGGATTTCCATTGCCATCTACAACTATACTTTCTATACCATTAACATCGACTACTTCTGATTGTGTAAATTTATATTGGCCTATAGGCATACCTTCTAAGGCATAAATACCTGAACCATTCCCAAAACCTGCTAAAAGCACTTCTTCAACATTTAATTTTTCAATCATGTTATTGTTTTTGGTGTATGCCCAATTCATGACCCATTTAAAATCTTTGGTTTTAACGGGAACAACATTTACATTCAATTCGACACCTCTGTTTCTAATGTTTCCTAGGTTAGTGGTGATTTGTGTATATCCTGATGATGGGTCAATGGGTAGTGTGTTGATTAAGTCTTCAGTCAATTTGTTATAATAAGAGATTTCAAAACCAAACCTGTTGCGAAAAAAACTATTTTCTAAACCAATTTCAAACTCACTAGTGATTTGTGGCTTTAGATTGCTATTCCCCAATACATTGGATACGGTATAAGAGTTTACACCTCCTAGCGGAAATATCAAGTCATCAATATCTGGATATCCTGGATTTGTAGAAGATCCTACCACATAGCGGTCATAAACTTTATATGAATCTGTGTCATCTCCAGTAGAACCATAGGCAATTCTAAACTTAGAGAGTGTTAAAAATTCAGGTTTGGATTTGATACTCGTTAAAAATTCACTTAAGATAAAACTAGTATTTACTCCACCATATAAGAAGGAATTGTTGTCTAGTGGTAAAGTGGAAGACCAGTCATTTCTTAAGGTTGCATTCAGATAAAGATATTCTTTAAATCCTAGGTCTGCACTTATATAAGCACCCACTAATCTTCTTTTTCTACTGGTTTGTGTTGCCGTAGCTGTCGCCAAAGTATTACTTAAATGGTAGAAATTTGGTACATCAATAGAAGAGATACTTCCTGTTAAAGAACTTCTACTTCTTTCATTTATATTTAACCCTACTAGTGTGTTTACAGAAAAATCTTTAGTAAAATCTTTGCTGAAGGTCAGCATTGCATCGTGGCTAAATTGTATTCTCTCTCCTTTTGTTTGGATATACTCTCCAGGAGTTTCAGTGCTAGATCCTTCGTTGTGCGATCCTTCTGAATAAGCAATAATTCCTGTTGTTTTGTTTGAGGTGTAAGATTCATAATCTCCTGAAAAACGATAGATGACTTTTAGCTGATCTGAGACGTTATATTCTGCTTCCCCTTTTCCAAAAAATTTATGTTTGTTTTGTATCGCACTGTTTTGGTCTAAGATAAAATAAGGATTTACACCGTATGGAGTAAAGTAATTGTCTAAATTGTTAAATTTATTTTCTAGATCCTTAAAATCTACAATTGATAATTCATTAGCGATTTCATTTAAAGACCTACTCAAAGAGGTTCCTTGACCAGAAGGGACAACACTAATTCTTTCCTTACTAAAATTAATTGAGGAACTCAATTTAAGTTTGTCAACGGTGTGAGAACCTTTGGTGGATAAAGTGTACCTGTTGTAAGAATCACTATTGGTAGGTATTACTCCATCAATTTTATTATGAGAGGCAGATAAAAAAAATGTATTGGTCTTAGACCCCCCAGAAAGAGAAATAGAATTTTTAAAGTTTTGACCATAATCGTAAAAATCTCTTAAATTGTTTTCCAGATATAGGTTGGGTTTTATTTGTTGACTGTTGTCAACAATATTACCCCAAACTCTGTCTACACCATCGTATTCTGCTCCCCAATTTCCATTTTCATCAAGCGCTCTATCACCACTCCAACCTTGACCAAACTGAGTTTGTCTTTTAGGCAAAAAACCAACTTTGCTAATGGTTAGTGAACTATTAAAATTAACTTTTAGTTTTCCGTCTTCACCACTTTTGGTCGTAATCAAAATGACCCCGTTTGCAGCCCTTGATCCATATAATGCTGTAGCCGCTGCACCTTTTAAAACAGTTAATTTTTCTATGTCATCAGGATTGATTCCGTTTATACCAGAACCATAGTCAGCTTGAGAATTTAAATTGTCTCCTCCACGACTTTGTATATTGGTAATTGGGATTCCATCAACAATATATAAAGGTTGGATGTTATCAAAAGAAGAGGCTCCACGGATGATTACGTTTTGTGTCCCTCCAGGAGTAGGGGGAGCAGAGATGTCTAATCCAGAAACTTTTCCCTGCAAAGCATTGATAGGATTGATGGTTTGAGTTTCAGAAATTTCTTCTCCATGATATTCCGAAATAGCATAACCTACAGTTTTTTTGGCTTTAGAAATTCCTAATGCAGTTACAACGACTTGTTTTAAAGATTCTACACTTTCTTTTAATTGTACATTTATAGTATGGGTTTTGCTTACAGTTTTTTCTGCCGTAAGCATTCCTACATAACTATATATAATAATATCTCCTTCGTTAGCACTGATCTTGTAGTTTCCATCAAAATCGGTCAATGTAATATTGGAAGTGCCTTTGATGGCAACATTTACACCCGGAATAGGGCCAGAAGCGTTTGTTACCGTACCCATGATGATTTTTGATTGGGCAAACGAAAGTTGAAGGGTAGATACCAGTAACAATATTAAAATTTGAGGGGTCTTTAGTTTCATGCCTTTTTATTGTTTTAGTTAAATATTAATAAACTAGCCTTTAGATATTCAGAATGGCTCAGCGTTTATGAGTTTAAGAATAAATTAAAAGAACACTGCTATGGTGAAAATTATCAATACGATGATTTTTATCATCTACTAGGTTAGACTTTAGATGATTTGAGTTGTCTCAAAGTAAAAAAAATTGAGGTTTAATTTCTTCTTAATAATATAAACCTACAAAATTATTTATAAAAAAAACAAATTATAATGACGTTATTTATATTTTATTTATTTTTTAACGATAAAACTTAACAAAACAATAATATTAACTGGTTTTGTAAATTCCATATTCCACAATGTTTTTATTTCATATGATAAACATTATTAAATCCTTAAATAGTAAATTTGTAAAATGTCTACAACGTCAGAAAATTTTTTACAAGAGTTACCAATCAAAGCTCTGAAAGCCAAAAAAGAAAACATTTCTTACTTTAAGAAATTAAAAAAAAGAACCCCTAAGAATTTAGATTATGTGGTTCAAGATTTGCACGATAAGGAATTTGAGCGCACAGATTGTATGACTTGCGCCAATTGTTGTAAGACAACAAGTCCAATGTTTTTTTCCAATGATATCTCTCGTATTGCGAAGCATCTACGCATGAAAGAGCAAAAGTTTATGGAAACATATTTAGAACGTGACGAAGACGATTGTTATGTGTTGAAATCTGCCCCTTGTACATTTTTAGATGAAAGAGATAATACTTGTTTTATTTATGATGTAAGACCAAAAGCATGTGCGGAGTATCCTCATACCAACAGAAAAAAGTTTATCCAGTTAACCGATTTAACCGTTACAAATACATCAGTATGTCCCGCAGCGTACAATATTGTTGAATCCTTAAAGAAAGCAATTCCGCTGAGTAATACGCCAAGAAAATTTCGTGATAAAAATTAAATAATGGTTCTCAGAACTTCTAATTTTTTTGGTTTTTGTTATGCTGATGATCTTCCTGATTGTGAGTTTTTTGCTAAGAATTTTGAGGCTATCACCAATGAAGATTCCATTGTTTTATCGTTTGATTTTAGTAAAGATTTAGATTTTAATAGCATCAGACAAAATAAGTATGCTTACTCATTTTTTGAAATAGAAGATTTGATTTTAAGAGACAAGTTGATTGATTTTTTGAAGCCAATCTCAGGTGCCAAAAAAATGAAGCTTAGTTTGGGTCATACTTCTGCTTTTATCAAACGTTTAAAATTTACTTCAAAGGGGTTTGTTTTTCATTTGGTTTCTATCCCTTCCTAAGGGTAAAGTAAATATTTAGCTCTTATGCGTTTAAATTTATCAAGGTCTTTGTTCCAGCTTTCCTCTATTTGCTTAGCGGTATATTTTTCTTTTAGCTGATGTCTTAAGAGCGTGTCTCCAACGTGACTGGTGAAAGTTGCTCCGAAAAATTTTTCTTTGACAGGGTATTTTTCATAAGCATCTATCAACCATTTGATGTTTATTTTGTTGAGCCTTGGGGTGTTTTTTAGCGTTATGCCATGGCACAATTTATTCTTGTCTTTTGGGTTTTTGCTGCCCTTGTTGCTTTGGGGTGTATAACCAAAGCTTGAGTTTGGGAACTTAGCGCTTCCGTATTGTTGGAATTGATGATTTGTCCCTCTACCTGCATTAATTGGAGTGCCTTCAAAAAAGCCAAGACTAGGGTATAGATTGATGGCAACAGCATTGGGTAGGTTGGGTGAGGGTTTGATTGGCAGATGGTATTCTTTTTGATGTGTGTAGTTGGTTAAAGGAACGATTGTTAAATCACACACCGTTTCATTTTTCAACCATTTCTCCCCATTTATCATGTCAGCATATTCTCCTATTGTCATACCATATACTAGTGGTACAGGGTGTTTTCCCACGAAAGAGCTGTATTTTGTTTTCAAAGTAGGGCCATCAATATAATGTCCGTTAGGGTTGGGTCTATCTAGCAATATGACAGGTATATTGTTTTCACTACAAGCTTCCATAACCAAATGTAGGGTGGAAAGAAAGGTGTAAAATCTGACGCCCACATCCTGTATGTCAAAAAGAATTACATCTAAATTTTTTAAGTCGGGAATAGTTGGTTTTTTATGTTTGCCGTGTAAAGAAATTATCGGTAGCCCTGTTTTAGGATCAGTGCTATTGCTTACATGTTCTGCCGCGTCATATGTGCCTCTAAATCCATGTTCAGGAGAAAAAACTTTAATGATATTGATCTTAAGTTGGATCAAGGAATCGATAAGGTGTGTGTGTGCCTCTTTTTTAAAAATGACAGAAGTCTGATTGGCAACCACTCCAACTTTTTTATCGATTAACATCGGTAGATAAGTTTCTATTTTCTGTGCACCAACGATGATGTCTCTATTTGTGGATTTATTTTGTGCTTTGCCTGAGGTTATTGAAAGAAATGAGGAAAACAAAAGAATTAAAAATGTATTTTTGAGAACCATTTTAAAAGGCATAAGTATTTGAATTTAGAATTATTTATAGCGAATAGGCTTTCAAGGTCTAAGGAATATAAAAATAGTATTTCTTCACCTATTGTAAAAATAGCAATTATAGCGATAGCATTGGGTATGATGATGATGATAATTTCCATTGCTACTGGAATAGGCTTACAAAGAAAAATAAGAGATAAAGTTGCCGGTTTTAATGGTCACGTAGTAATTAGTAATTATGATAACAATTCTTCTAAGACAACACAAAATCCAATTTCAATAGAACAAGATTTTTACCCTCAATTTAAAACGGTATCGGGTATAAAACATATTCAAGTTTTTGCCACAAGAGCAGGAATCATTAGGGATGAAAAGACTTTTGAAGGAATAGTGTTAAAAGGTGTAGGAGAAAATTATGATTGGTCTTTTTTTCAAGAATATTTAGTTGCTGGAGAATTACCGCAGTTTTCAGATCAGCAGTCCAAAAAGGTATTGATTTCTAAAATCATTTCAGATAGAATGCAACTAGAGGTTGGAGACACCTTCGATACTTTTTTTATCAAACAAGAATCCAATATTTTGCCAAAAAGAAGAGTGTATCATGTTTCGGGGATTTATGATACTGGTTTTGAAGAGTTTGATAAGAATATTGTAATAGGTGATATCAATCAAATTCGAGGATTGAATAAGTGGGACGATAATCAAGTAGGAGGCTTTGAGGTTTTCGTGGAAGATTTTGATCAAATAGAAAAAAAGTCAAAAGAGATTTACCAAGCTATTGGAGTTACTTTAGATAGTCAAAGCCTGTTTGAACAATTTCCGCAGATTTTCCAATGGCTACAGTTGTTTGATGGTAATATTGCAATCATCATCATCATTATGATGATTGTAGCTGGAATCAATATGATCACTACATTATTGGTTATGATTTTAGAAAGAACTCAGCTCATTGGAGTCTTAAAAACATTAGGAACAAATAGCTGGTCGATTAGGAAGGTATTTTTGTATAATGCTTCTTATATCATTGGTAGAGGCTTGTTAATTGGAAATATATTGGGGTTGTTTCTTATTTTTTTACAGTTCCAATTTGAACTCGTTACTTTAGATCCTCATAACTATTATGTTCAAGTTGCACCAGTTTATATTTCTATAAGTCAAATACTTGTTTTGAACGTGAGTACCCTCATTTTGTGTACTTTGATGATGTTGATTCCTTCTTATATTATTACCAAAATTAGTCCAGCCAAAACTTTGAAATTTTCATAAAAAAAAACCCTCCGATTTGAATGTGGAGGATTTTTTAACTAACTAAACTATTTAAACTATGAAACTATAAAAGCATATTACCAATAACTGTGCCAAAATAGGTTTTTTTAAAAATTAAAAAAATCCTTCATTCTTAAATGAAGGATTTTTCTAACTAACTAAACTATAAAAAACTATGTAAACTATATTTAATTAATTACAATTATCATGCCATAGTTTAGTTTACGTGTTTTTTTGCATGGTATGAGGACCTTACCAAGGCAGAACTTTCAACGTGCTTGAATCCTAGAGATTTTGCGTAAACCTCATATTCTTTAAAGAGTTCAGGAGTAATGTATTCTTTTACAGGCAAATGTTTTTTACTGGGTT
>NZ_JBDNAI010000027.1:0-3276 GCF_039768515.1 Wenyingzhuangia sp. | reverse complement strand
TAAGTCCCATGCGGTATTTGACACCAGCGTTAATCGCCTCATCATACATTACATCGTGTAAAATTCTTCTGGAAACACCATTATGACTTGGGTATTTCCCCGCAGGAGGAGGCCCTGCAACACCAACGTTATGACCTCCTGCAGTAAACATTTTTACTTGTCCATAGGGAAATCCACGTTTCATGGCTTCATCAGCGATACCAATTTTATCTAGCGCTTTAAGGGCATTGGCTTGTTGTATGATACCGACGCCATAAACATTATATTCCTCTAATCGTTCCGCAATTTCGACTGAAACTCCTTTTTTAGCAAAGGCAATAGCAACGGCCTGTCCACCTATACCGCCTCCAACGACGAGAACTTTCTTAACTGGCAACATGTTTTTGATTTTAATGGTTGTCTACTAAATACTATGCGTGGATTTTTTCTGCAATCCAATCATACATTTCCAATGTCGGCATAAAATTGTCCACTTGACAATGCTGTGCACCACTTTCTCCATCAGGTACGATTTTCATTTTATGTTCACAGGTTAAATGCTTCTCTAAGGTAATAGCGTGATCTATAAAATTTTGTTTATCACCTCCACCATGCATTATAAATGTTGGCATAGAAATCTTTTCAGCTACACCATTTTCTAATGTAAAGCCCTCTAATTTTTTAAGTACTCCTTCGTAAGTGTCCTCATCCATGATGTGCTGTACTATTTTTGCCAAAGGATGTTTTCCGCTTCTTCCTGCCCAAACAGAATAGTAGGACCAAACAGCACCAAAAATCATGCAGACTTTAAAGCGAGGTTCAAATGCGGCACAACGTGCCGCCATATATCCGCCCATAGACACTCCTGCAATTCCTACACTAGAAGTATCTACTTCATTTTTTAAATTTTCTAGTACCCAGTCTAAAACAGCTGTTCCAGCCACGTTGTAATCATGACGTGAATGAATGTGATTTAAACGAAGTGCTGCACCTTGTCCAGGTCCGTCCATGGCCAATAGAGCAATCCCTCTTTCCATTAGGTGATCACCAATTCCAAAATAAAGCTCTTCAGCTAAACTATCTAACCCACCAAACATGACCATTACAGGTGGATTCTTCGCCCCTTTTGGTTTAAAAAGATATCCTGGTAAAAAAGAATCTTCAAAAGGAACTTCTACCTGTATTGGTTTTTCTTCAAAGTATTTAGTCGCTTTTATAAAAGCTTCGCGAGCTTTGACATAGGTTTCAATTTTTCGTTGGTCTTCTAATGGCATAAAAAACTCAGCGGTTCTCAAGTAGTTGAACGCTCTTAAATAAGTTCTTCTAGCCGAGACGTATTTTCCATCTTTTTCATACGCTTTTGCCCAATCATTTACTTCATTTCCTTTTTTAAGCCATTCTAGGTTAAAGGTTTCTCTATTGTCGGGATCAATGTTGCTTGCAACTTCTAAAATTTCTGCAAATTCACCACCTCCATAGTGGGCTTGTGTAAGTGCTCTATTAACTTGATAAGAAGGCATGTATTTGCCTGGAAAAAAATGCCACATAATTTTTTGTTTTGTTTTGTACGAAGGCTTTTTGACTTGACGTCATTAAAACCCATTGATAGTACTTTCGTTTAAATTAATTGACCTGCTAAATGTCTACAGGCTTAACCGTTCCATCATCAGACAGACCCAATTTCTTTCCTTTGGCCATTTCTGCAAAAGGATTTACTGATCCCCAAGCGTCATTTGGGTTATCTTTTAAATAATGAACATCTAAGTGGTCTGGCGCAAAGACCAATCGAGCGCAGGCATAATATTCAAATAAGATGCCACTCCCTGGATCAGTAATATATATAAAAAAGCCTTCATCTGCTTTATGACGTGTAGGGGCGCCCATAACACTTTTATATCCTTTTTCAATGAAATAATCCAGTGCTAAAAGAACCTCTTCTCGACTGTCGACATTCCAGCAAATATGATTTAATACTGCTTTTTTAGGCTCGATATTTGGGTCTGTAAAAACGGCAATATCATGGGATAAATTAGCAATGGTATGTAAACCTCCGATTGGTGGTAGATCATCTGAAATTCTTATTTCATCGGGGTTTTTTAAACCTAATGCTTTCCAAAATGCCTTCTCTTGAGGATAAGCTCCTTTAGAAACCATATAGGTTACGTGATCAAAACGACGTGGATTTGCCCCTTTAAGACGATTGCTGGAATAGCGGTCAGCATAGACACTACCTCGTTCTCCTTCCTCTCTTAACCAGACAACATCCCAAAAGATTTCATGCATATGGCCTTCTGGAGATTGAAATTTAAATGCTCTTCCATGCCCTAAGTCTCCCTCGTGCCAACCTCGCCCAGCACCAATGCTTTCAAGATATTCAACCGCATCTTCAAGAGCCTCTGGACTATCTGCTCGCCAGCCAATATGTCCTAAGCCCGATTCTTCACTTTGTGTCAATTTTAATGTGTGATGAAAATAATCACCCCAAGCGCGGAGATAGACTGAGTCTTCTTCCTTTCCAGTTATATCCATCCCTACAATGTCACTAAAAAAATGTACTGACTTTTCGAGATCTTTCGTTAAGACCTCAACGTGAGCCATTTGTGATAAATAATGTGGGTTTTTTGCCATTTTAATTAATTTTAATTTTTAAATGATAATCTAGTGATTACAAATTTAATTTTGTTACAATCTTTTAATGAATCTATTTTCAATTGATTATATTCAAAATCAATTTTTTATACTTTATTTTCATCTTTTAAATTAAATACTTCATTCTTTTAAGGTATAATTACTGCCATCTGCAATTATTGTGATTCCAGTAATAAAGCTTGAACACTCTGAGGCTAACCAAAGCGTTTAATTATCATAGAAGTACAGGTCTCTAAAACAGACTTTACCTTTGAAGATTTAATTAGTAGATGTATGAAAATAGCTGCTTCCTCCTCTACTGAAAGCAAGAATTCATCACCGTGCTCTATTCTTTCAGACACAGATAAAGAGGTCATACGTTCATTTTCATCCAGCATACGATCCTGATATTCTGCGAGTACGGTATTAAATTTTATATCTGTAGGCATTCGTTGATGTTTAATTTCCATCACTGGTGGCTGTACCACCACGGATTAATAAGTTTTCCCAGTAAGATCAAACAAGTCTTCCATTTAGACTTCAGGAGATTTTATTTTCTTCATTAAAGCACTAAAAGCAGGCCTAAACTCTTCAAACAAAGGATTGTCTTTATTCTTAAGCATTACCTCACTAAATAGCTTTAGGCCAATAGCAAATTCAACAGATTGT
>NZ_JBDNAI010000131.1:0-3019 GCF_039768515.1 Wenyingzhuangia sp. | reverse complement strand
GAAATTCCATTGTGACTTGGATATTTCCCTATCGGTGGAGCTCCTGCTAGACCAATAAAATGATCGGTTGCAGTATACATCTTCAATTGCCCATATGGATATCCCTGCTTCATGGTTTCATCGGCTAATCCTAAAGCATCTAACGCTCTCAAGGCATTCATTTGTTGAATGATTCCTACTCCATATACATTATATTCATCTAGTCTTTCTGCTATTTCGACTTCAACACCATTTTGGGCTAAAGCAATTGCTACGGACTGACCACCAATACCACCACCAACTACGAGTACCTTTTTTACTGCTGACATATTTTTATTTTTTTATATTGAGAGAGAGATACAATTTTTATTATGCGTGAATTTTTTCTGCAATCCAATCATACATGTCCAATGTAGGCATAAAATTATCTACTTGACAATGTTGAGCACCACTTTCACCGTCCGGAACAATTTTCATTTTATGCTCACAAGTCAAATGCTTTTCTAATGTGATGGCATGCTCTGCAAAATTTTGCTTATCACCCCCACCATGCATAATGAATGTAGGCATTGAAATTTTTTCTGCAATGCCATTTTCAAGGGTAAACCCTTCTAATTTTTTCAGCACACCTTCGTAGGTGTCTTCATCCATAATATGCTGCACAATTTTAGCAAGCGGATGTTTACCACTACGTCCAGCCCAAACTGAATGATAAGACCAAACGGCTCCGAAAATCATACATACTTTAAAACGAGGCTCAAAAGCTGCACAACGAGCTGCCATATAACCGCCCATAGAAACTCCTGCAATACCTACACTTGAAGTGTCCACTTCATCTTTTAAGTTTTCTAGAACCCAGTCTAAAACCGCTGTACCGGCAACATTATAGTCGTGTCTAGAATGAATGTGATTTAGACGCAAAGCGGCTCCTTGACCTGGTCCGTCCATAGCTAATAAAGCGATGCCTCTTTCCATCAAATGATCGCCAATTCCAAAATAAAGTTCTTCAGCTAAACTGTCCAATCCTCCAAACATGACCATTACCGGTGGGTTTTTCACACCCTTTGGTTTAAAAAGATATCCTGGTAAAAAAGAACCTTCAAAAGGGACTTCTACCGTTATTGGTTTCTCTTCAAAGTATTTTGTTGCATTAATAAATGCCTGACGAGCTTTTACATAGGTCTTAATTTTTCGGTCATCCTGTAAATCCATGAAAAACTCCGCCGTACGCAAATAATTAAACGCTCTTAAATAGGTTCTTCTAGCCGAAACAAAAGCTTTCTTATTCTCGTAATCTTCTGCCCACTCATAAACTTCATCACCTTTATTTGACCAGGCTACATTAAAAGTTTCTCTATTGTCAGGATCAATATTACTTGCCGCGTCTAGAATTTCAGCAAATTCACCACCACCATAATGTGCCTGTGTTAATGCTCTATTTACTTGATAAGAAGGCATGTATTTGCCTGGAAAAAAATGCCACATAGTGTTTTTAATATTTTTGATTTTTTTTTGAGATTATAATTTATTTACCAAATACGGTAAAGATTACTATTTAACTATTTCTATAAAATTTACTTTTACTTACAGTTCCTTAGTTACGACACCAATTAAATGTCTACTGGTTTAACCGTACCATCATCTGAAAGTCCAAGCTTTTTACCCTTTGCCATTTCTGCAAACGGATTCACAGATCCCCAAGCATCATTAGGATTATCTTTTAAATAATGCACATCTAAATGGTCTGGTGCAAACACCAATCTGGCACAGGCATAGAATTCAAACAGAACGCCACTTCCAGGGTCACGCACATAGATAAAGAAACCTTCATCGGCTTTATGTCTTGTAGGTGCTCCCATCACACTTTTGTGTCCTTTCTCGATAAAATAATCTAGGGCTAAAAGTACTTCTTCTCTACTATCTACATTCCAACAAATATGGTTTAATACTGCCTGATTAGGCTCTATATTCGGGTCTGTAAAAACAGCTATATCGTGTGAAAGATTGGCTATGGTATGTAGTCCGCCAACTGGTGGAATATGATCTTCAATACGAATCTCGTCAGGGTTTTTTAGTCCTAAACCTTTCCAAAAATCTTTTTCTGCGGGATAGGCCCCCTTAGAAACCATATAGGTTACGTGATCAAATCTTCTAGGGTTTGCACCTTTTAGACGGTTACTAGAGTATCTGTCTGCGTAAACACTTCCTCTTTCGCCTTCTTCTCGTAACCACTCTACATCCCAGAATACTTCGTGCATATGGCCTTCAGGAGATTTAAAACGATAGGCTTTCCCGTGACCTAGATCTGGTTCTTCCCATCCCAAACCAGCTCCAATGCTATCTAAATAAGCCACTACTTCCTCTAAAGCTTCAGGACTATCAGCACGCCACCCTAAGTGACCCAAACCTGAGGTCTCACTTTGGGTAAGTTTTAAGGTATGATGAAAGTAATCACCCCATGCTCGCAGATATACTGAAGTATCTGTTCTTCCTGTTTCATCCATTCCGACAACGTCCCTGAAAAATTCTACAGATTTATCTAGGTTCTCAGTCAGCACTTCAATGTGAGCTAATTGCGAAAAATAATGTGGATTCTTTGCCATTTTTTAAAATTTTATTTTTTCTATAATAATCTACGAATTTAATTTATCTCTGTTGTTTTAGTTTATCAGTAATCAGCCAATAGTATTCTAAATCAACTCTTTTAATTGCGTTTTCTAATTAGATTCAAAATTAATATTCATTTCACATTCAAAAGTTCTTTAGATCTAATTATGAGATGTAAATTGTTTTTACATAATAACACTAAACCCAATATGAATATTAGCTGTTTCCTTATCAACATATAACTCCCGCTCTTTCACTGTACCATGGCAGGTTGATTTGGAGCAAAATAATGATCCCCCTGCCAAACGTATTTCATTACCTTTTTGTGTTGCAGTAATATCCCATACATTACCAATTATATTAACTTCATTTATCGGTGCGATGGGCATCATATTGTCAGACACCACAGGCCTTTTGTCATTTATTGCTATTT
>NZ_JBDNAI010000026.1:0-5767 GCF_039768515.1 Wenyingzhuangia sp. | reverse complement strand
GCTAGTTCTTCTGCAAGGTGATCATTTTGAGTTTTTTTAAGCAAGTAACCATAGAGATAATCCCAAAAGGTATCGAATAGAAAAGCAAATGCACGTTGGTCATTTTGTTTTGCTTCGTCGATTGTACGTTGAATATTAATCTCATCCATTTAAACGAAGATACTCAAAAGTTAATGAATGATACGCCTAAGAACTTGTTAGCGATGGGTCTTTACATTCTTGTTCATCCGGAAGTTTTCCGCAAAAGCTACACGCTTCTCCTTCTTTGTTTAAAAATGGACTTTGACTGGCGCAAGTTCCGGCAAATTTCCCATCTTTTTTCACCAATATTTTAATGGCGATGCCGGCGAAGGCAAGTCCCAAAAGAACAATACTTATTAAGGCTAATTTCATGCAGCAAAAATAACTCATTTTTCTTAAATAAAAAACGAGGAGGTCTTTCAGTAATTTTTTAAATAAAATGCCACATATTACTTTAGTTAACCGTTTTGTGCTTAAAACCTTACCGGCTATTACATATCATAATTTTTCTGGAGATAAATAGATGAAATTTGAAAAAATAAGTTTCATACTATATCCAGTTTATATGTGCGCTAATAATTCCCTTTCTCATTCTACCATTTCACTTTCAGACCAGGAAAGCGTCATTTTGCGATGTTTTGCTTTGGGGATGGGTAATGAGTATGTGTGCAAAACTCTTGCCATTTCGACCATTGAATTAAATGCATATTTACGTGTGCTAATGGCAAAATTTGGTGTTCAAAATCAATATCATTTAATTAAAAAAGCTTTCAGAAAAGGTTTCTTGGATCCGTCCAATTTTGTTTTGGAGGAAGTGAAAACAATGACGTTGGAGTTTGTAGTTAAGTATCAGGATAGAATGTCAAAAAGCCCTCTTACGGAACAAGAGAAATGGAATTTTTACGAGCTTCTACTTTGCTACGCAAAAGAATTAGAGGCCTTAGAAATTGATGAAAATAAAAAAATCCCACCGAAGCGGGATTAAAGATTATCATCTACGGCATGAAGCCTTATTGTGATAAGATTGAGTAACAAATAAAAGAAAAATATATTTAAATGTCAACCAAATTAGGATTATTCGTCGATAACAATTCAATCAACTGGTCGTTGGTTGAGGTCTCTACGAATAAGCTGATTGATCTTGGAGTGCATGTTTTTCCGGCTGGTTGTGAAAATTTCGGAATGGGGAAAAGAGAGGTTTCAAAACGATATTCCCGAAGATTAGTTCGACTCAGAAGAATACGTTATTCTAGAATTAGGACACGAAAATATTACCTTTTAAAAATCCTTTTACAGCATAAAATGTGTCCGCTTTCACGGGAAGATCTTTATCATTGGAAAAGAACTAAACAGTTTCCTAAAGCTGCTTTGGCTGAGTGGATGGCATTGGATCCTTATGAATTACGTGAGCGTGGATTGCATGAAAAATTAACTTTGCAAGAGTTTGGGAGGATTTTCTACCAAATTTCTTGTCATAGAGGTTATCGTTTTGGAGAGCGAAACTCTAAGTTGGCTGACAATGTCTTGAGTCAAGGGATTCCTGCTGATCGAAAAATAGGTTACCTAAAAACACGAAGGTCTATTAAATCGAATACTCTGGGTACTTATCTTAATTCCATTAAACCAGTTGAAGGAGAGACCTATACAAAATCTGCTGAACGTATTCGAAACCGGATATGCACATTAGAAATGTACTTTGATGAAATCCATGCATTGTGGGATGTCCAAGCCGAGTTCTATCATACCTTGACAAATGAATTGCGGGAAGAATTGATTGGATCCCCCGATGACATAGACCCTAAAGGAGCTCTTTTTTTTCAGCGTTCCCTAAAATCTCAAAAACATAAAGTAGGGAATTGTTTGTATGAACCTAAAAAAACACGTTGTTGTATTTCTTCCATCACATACCAAGAATTAGAAGCATGGAAATGGGTGAATACGATTAAATTCAACAACCGATCATTAGAAATTGAAGATGCAAAGAAAGTGGTCGATTATTACAATACACATTATCGCTTTAATTTCTCTGAGATCAAGAAGCTTCTCGGGCAAGACTATTCAAAAAACTTCAATTATCGCGATGAAGAAAACTTCAGAGGGTCTTTTTTAAATTCAGAATTGTCCAAGAATAAATATTTTGGAAACGAATGGTTTTCAATGGATGCAAAAAACAAGGAAGATGTTTTTCATGCCCTTTATTTTTTTGACAGCGTTAGTCGATTAGAAACCTATGCAAAAGAGAAATTTGGATTTGAACAAAGGATAGCCAAGCAATTTGCAAACATATCAATTGATAAAAACTACGCTCCATTGTCTAGAAAGGCTAGCAATAACATTCTTTATTTTTTGCGAAAAGGATATGAATACAAAGCGTCAATTTATTTAGCTGGCTTACGAAATGCAATTAAAGAGGACTGGTGTAAGCTTTCTTTTGTGGAGGAAGAGGAGTTAATTCAAGTGACTTTGAATCTTTATAGAGACACCAGTTCTGCAAAATTAATACCTGAGTTAAGGCGTTTATTGAAAGAACTGTTTCAATTCACTAGTTTTAATCCCAACCGTTTGTATGGATTTTCAAATGCGGGGATGTTGGAACAAAAGCGTGGTAAATTGGCAGTAGATAAAGCCGCGGACAATCAAATTTTAGCCTTAAAAAATTCAATCTTGATTCAAAGTGTTTTTGAAACACGAAAAGTTGTCAATCAGATTATTGAAGATTATGGTCCAATTGAGCAAATTAATTGTGAATTATCTGTTGACGTAAAGGTGAATAGAATGCAGCGATTCATGCACAAATTGGATCAAAAAAGGATCATGGCTAATAACAAGCGTTATGTCCTTCACTTGAAAAAAGAATCGATTGATTTAACTCCCATGAATATTCTTAAATACGAATTGTGGGAAGAATGTAAACGGACTTGTCCTTATTCTGGAAAAGAAATCTCTCTCGAACTCCTGTATACACCACATGTAAAAATAGTTTACATACATCCTTGGTCTCGATCGCTAAATGACAGCAGGATGAACAAAACACTTTGCATAACTGAGATTGCCGATCAATTAAATAATAGAACTCCCTATGAGTATTTTGAGTCACAGGATATCTATGCTTGGGAGGCGGTTAAAACCCGTTGCGCATCACTTTTTTCAAGTACCCACTATCATCCGTCAAGTTATAAGAAGTTTAAACGTTTTGTCAAAAAATACAATTACAGAGATGTTGTCAAAAAACAGTTTAACGATCCACATCAGTTGAGTAGGAGTGTGGCTGTGATTTTGTCACAAGTAACTGAAGCTGTGCAAATGATTCCAGGTAACGTGACGCAACATTTATTGGATGAATGGTTGTTAAAGTCCGTATTTAGTCAAAAAAACAATTCGAATGATTATCGATTCAATGTGTTAAAAGCCTATGCGAATACAGTAGCAACTTCTGTGCATATGGATCATTTGATAGAGCGAAATAAATATGAGCGCATGATCAAGAAGGTGAAATTTCCTGTTCCTCATGAAAATTATTTAACGGAGTTAGAGGAGAGGGTTAACACACTTTTAGTTTCACATAAGCAAGCGAAGAAAATCATATCAACGCGTTCTTTTTGGCGAAAAAGCGATTCTGGAAAGATAAAAGTACGCGCAATCTCCATTCGCGGTGTATTACATAAAGATTCGCTTTTTGGCAAAAGGAAGCCTCCTAACAAGCCAGAAGCAATGCATATTAGGAGACCATTGCGTCAAATTAAAACCATTTCACAAGCTGAGAAAATTGTTGATCCTGTAATTGCTGATTTGATTCGAAAAAGAGTAAATAAAAGATGGAATGGTCAGGGTGTTTTTCCTACGGATATTTTCTTCGATAATTTTGAAGGAAAAGAGCCAAAACCCAAGATATTTTTGCCAAACAAAAAAGGAGAAAAGGTACCAGTCTTTAGTGTGAGAATGCGAGAAACCATTAATATGCCTGTTCAATTAAAAGAGACAACTAACTGTTATGTTGTCCCAAGGAATAATCATCATATTACCATTTTCATGACGAGTGATGGGGCTTATAAAGAAGAGGTGGTTACTTTTTGGACTGCTGTGAATCGTTTTCGTAAAAAGGAACCCATTTATATGCAGTGTAAGAAAAATCAAGGAAAGGTGATTACTCATTTACACATAAATGATTTTTTCTTGTTAGGCCTCAGTTCAGACATTGACATCAAATCTCTATCAGATGAGATTTTATTCAGACATCTTTATAGGGTCCAAAAATTATCTTCAAAATATTATGAGTTTCGAAGTGCGCATAAGCAGATAAGTAGTCATTTTGATTTTCCAGACTACATACGCATCAATAATTTTGGCGAACGTAAAACGGGATGGAAAACGTATAATCCCATGAAAATAAAATTAAGTGTAACCGGAAAAATAATATTCAACTAAATGCAATAAGAAGACTTTCTTTTCACGTAAAAATTACAGTTTGTTTGTTGAGCAAATGAATTGCCTACCCCATTACAATTTCATAAATAAATATAGTGTTGTGGTTTGATTGAAGGTTATGGAAAGAAAGCTTCTTTTTTTAAGACCAAAGGGTCCAGTAGATTTTGATAAAATGATAGCAAAAAATACTGGCAACAGAAAACTTTAAAAACACTCCACTCAAAAAGCCGATTAGCGATCCAAAGGCAGCTTTTAGCGCTTGTTTATCTGGCGTTTTATTTAAACGTTCTCCGAAATAAGCTCCTGCAAAAGGGCCAATGATTATGCCAAATGGACCTAAAAACATCAGTCCAACCAATAAACCCACGGTGGAGCCGATAACCCCTTTTTTTGATCCACCGAACTTTTTAGTCCCTAATGCAGGAATGATGTAGTCCAACAAGAAAACAGCAAGCGCTATGATGAAGGTTATGGTTAGAAAGTTTGTATTGTTGTCAATACGACTACTTTGATGAAGTAAAAATAAACCTATCCAACCAGTGATTGGTCCCGGGAGTACCGGAAGGAAGCTTCCTATGATTCCTAGTATTACAAAGAATAATCCCAAAAGTTCAAAAAGTAAATCCATTATAAAGTTGTTTATGTTGTATTCATTATTTTAATTGAGCTGGATAACAATAAAAAGCGTAATTTTATTGATGATAATGTAATTCTCAAACCATGAAAAAAACAGTACTACTATTCCAATCGATATTTTTCATCTCTCTGTTAACAGGTTGCGAGTATTTTTCTACTTCAACCCATACTCCTCAACAAATTAAAAAAGCGTCTACTTGGTCCGAGGAGGATCAAGGGCCAAGTTTTTCAAGCTGTCAAGACCTTTCTAGTGATGAACAGTTCTCTTGTTTTAAAGATACAATAACGCAATCAGTTAATGATGCTTTGTATGCACAAGAATTAATTTCTACCGCCGCCTTGAATGAAGAAGTGGTGTTGGTTATTTTAATTGATAGTGAAGGGAATATTACACTTAATTCTGTTGAAGATGATGCAGAAGTACTCAATGCGATCCCTGGTCTTTATGATGTTTTGAGTGATGCTATTTTAAGTCTTCCACAAGCAGTGCCATCTACAAAAACAAACGTGGGTGTCTCTGTAGCTGCTTCAATCGAACTTCCGATACAAGTGGTTGCTTCTCCAAGATAACTATGGCAGAACGCATCATCTTAGGGATAGACCCAGGAACAACAATTATGGGTTTTGGCTTAATAAAAGTCGAAAATAAGAAGATGCAACTAATGCAACTCAACGAATTGCAGCT
>NZ_JBDNAI010000130.1:0-19369 GCF_039768515.1 Wenyingzhuangia sp. | reverse complement strand
CCATTATAGCAGGAATTGTTATTGTTCTTGGTTTTTACTTTGGACTGAAACACACCAGAAAAAATAAACTTTACTTAGGAAATACAATCCTACTTTCTGTTCTGTTTGTGATGATTGGATTTTCTTGTTGGATCATGCTCCCAATCAGAGCGAATGCCAATACCATCATCAACGAAAACAACCCCTCCTCTGCAAGAGAACTTCTTGCCTACTACAACCGAGAACAATATGGTGATGCCAATATTTTTTACGATACCTATTATTCTGAAAAATACAACAGAACATCTGCTTTAGATGAAAATGGTGAAGTCATTATGATTGATGTTAAGCCTAAATATGAAAAAGACGAAAAAGCAGGAAAATACATCATTGTAAACGACTACAAAAAAGCGCAACAGAAAACAAGCGATTTACACAAAGGACTCATCCCAAGAATGGTGGTGCCAGGTTTAGAACAAAATTATAAAATGATTGCAGGCATTCCAAAAGACAGTCAAAGCAAACCTACCATGTTTCAAAACTTAAAGTTTATGGCCGAATATCAATTTGGCTATATGTACTTTAGATATTTGTTTTGGAATTTTGTAGGTAAACAAAACGATCTCCAAGGAAACATGGATCCCTTAAACGGAAACTGGATCACGGGAATTGATTTTATAGATCAAACATTGGTTGGACCGCAGAAAAATCTTCCTAGAAATGCCAAAAAAAACAAAGGAAGAAATGTCTATTTTGGAATTCCATTTTTACTGGGCCTCATAGGACTTATGTTCCAGTATGCAAAAGATAAGCGCAACTTCTATAACCTACTACTCTTTTTTGCCTTTACAGGTTTTGCCATTATTTTTTATACAAACCCAAAACCTTTTGAACCTAGAGAAAGAGACTATGCTATTGTAGGCTCTTTTTACATCTTTGCTATGTGGGTAGGTTTTGGTGTGTATGCCATCATTGACAAAATAAATCAATACAAAAGAAACAAAGCCATCGCTATTGGAATCACGATCCTGTGCTTGTTGGCTTCTCCTATTTTAATGGCTACACAAAACTGGGACGACCACGATAGATCTAATCGTTACACAGCTTATTTTAACGCAAAAGCTTATCTAGATTCATGTGATCAAAACGCGATTTTATTTACCATTGGAGACAATGATACCTTCCCACTTTGGTATTTGCAAGAGGTAGAAAAATATAGAACCGATATTAAAATTGTCAACTCTAGCTTACTCGCTACAGATTGGTATATTGACCAAATGAAGCGTAAAGCTTACGAATCAGACCCTATTCCCTCGCAGCTAACACACAAACAATACAGACATGGTAGCTTGGATGTAGCTTACCATATGGGACAAGTGAAAGACCGTTGGAATCTTGAAGATTTTATGACATGGATCTCTTCAAATGACAAAAGAACTTACATAGAAATTAGTGAAGGTAAATTTGAAAAGTTTTACCCAACAAACAAATTAAATCTCAAAGTAAACAAAGAGATGGTCTTGGCAAATGGTACAGTAAAAGCCAAAGATGCTCATGAGATAGTAGACACCATTTCGTTAGATGTTGATGAACGTGGCTTGACAAAAAACAGAATCCTAATGCTAGATATTCTTGCCAACAACCAATGGAAACACCCCATCTACTTTACAGGAGGATCAAATGCTAATGAGGAATACATTTGGCTCAAAGATTATTTACAATTAGATGGCTTAGCTTACAAACTTGTTCCTATAAAAACAGAAGATAAATATGGAATTCTAGGAATGGGACGTATTGATAGTGAATTGCTATATGACCGCGTAAAGGATTGGACGTTTGGTCACCGTGGTAAAGATTTTTACTTAGATGTTGAATCTAGAAAAAACTCCATTACCTACAGAAATACCATCTCACGATTGGTAGAAGCCCTTATCAATGAAAGAAAATTTGACAAAGCAGAAGAAATGCTAGACTTAAGTTTCCATAAAATGCCTATTGAAGACTATGAAAATTACGGAGTTTGTTTAGGTTTCCCTGAACAGTATTACTTGATAAACAAACCAGAGAAAGCGCGAAAAGCAGCTAACATCTTGATCAAAGTATTTCAAGAACAACTCCTATACTACAGCAAGTTTAACAGCAAAGATTTAAGCTATTTGTTCTCTGACATCCAAACTCAATTTCAAATGTATCAAACCATCAAAATAGACATAGACAAATATGATACAGATGAAGATTACAAAAACAAAGTGGCGCAAGCATTTGAATCTCATATAGAAATGTTTGAAACCCTTTTTGAATAACACGGTGAGGTACTATCCTATTAAAATACCTAAAATTTTCAAGTTCATTTTTAACAAGTGGACTTGGAATTTTTCAAGTCACAAAAAAGAAATCTACCTTACCTTTGATGACGGTCCTCTACCTGTAATCACTCCTTGGGTATTAGAGCAACTAAACATTTACAACGCAAAAGCTACCTTTTTTTGTATTGGAGAAAACATCCACAAACACCCCGAGGTATTTCAGAAAGTCATTTCCGAAAATCACAGCATAGGAAACCACACCTACCATCACTTAAATGGATGGAAAACAAAAGATGTAGATTATATTAAAAATGTAAGATCAACTGAAAAACTTTTATCAAATCAATCACAAAGGCTATTTAGGCCTCCCTTTGGAAAAATAAAAATATCCCAATCTCGTAAACTTCGTGAATTGGGGTATCAAATTGTGATGTGGGAGGTATTGAGTGCCGATTTCGATCAAAAGCTAAGTGCGAGAGAATGTGTAGAAAATGTACTTAAAAACGTAAAAAACGGTAGCATAGTTGTTTTTCACGATAGCGAAAAATCATTTCCAAGACTCAAAGAAAGTCTGCCCATAATACTAAAAACATTGAAAGATAATGGATACGTATGTAAAGCAATACCCTAAACGTATTGTTGTACCATTGCAATCAACGTATTTGCATCTTGCTCTCCAGACTGTCTCCACTTTAACTCTCCATTTTTGTAAATTAAAAAGGTAGGATTGGCTTTTACTTTGAGTGCGTTTACTAGCGTTTCATTTTTTGCAATGTCAATTTTCATCACTTTCGCTTTGTCCCCTAAAGCAGCAACAACATCGTTTAATACAACGCCAGTTTCTTCCTCTTCTTCACTCCACTGAGCGTAAAAATCAATTAAAACAGGCATTTCAACATTAATTAAATCACCGAACTTAGTCATATCTAAATATTTAAAAAAGTCTCCTTATAAAGCAAACCATATTATAATACTGAAGGCAAATGTAATGATTTTTAAATAAATTACGAATTGAACACAAAAATTAGCCTAATTTTATAAAATACACACACGAATTGATTTTTTTTCAAAGTAATTTAAGATTTAAAAAAACAAAAACCACCAAACATCAGAATTGGTTTAATAGTTTTTTAATTACATTTACATACTTAAATTTTAATTTATGGCTGCACAAAAAAGATTGTTTTTACTCGATGCTTTTGCTTTAATTTTTCGAGGATATTATGCTTTGATCAAAAATCCTAGAATCAACTCAAAAGGTATGGATACCTCTGCTATCCTTGGGTTTACCAATTCTTTGTTAGACGTGATCAAAAGAGAAAAACCCGAACTTCTTGCTGTTGCCTTTGACAAAGGTGGATCGGTATCAAGAACTGAGTCTTTTGAAGCCTATAAAGCAAACAGGCAAGAAACCCCAGAAGCCATAAAAATTGCCGTCCCATACATTCAGGAGATTTTAAGAGCCATGAACATTCCTATTATAGAGGAATCAGGTTTCGAAGCAGATGATCTTATTGGTACACTTGCCAAACAAGCTGAAAAAGAAGGATGCCAGGTATATATGGTTACGCCAGATAAAGATTATGCCCAATTGGTTTCTGAAAATATATTTATGTACAGGCCCGCTAGGATGGGAAATGGGATAGAAATCTGGGACATTGAAAAAGTAAAAGAAAAATTTGAGGTTGAAGACCCATTGCAAGTTATCGATTATTTAGGAATGATGGGAGATGCTGTAGACAACATTCCTGGTCTTCCAGGAGTCGGAGACAAAACAGCCAAAAAATTCATCAAAGAATATGGGTCCATGGAAGGCCTCCTTGCAAACACTCATGAGCTCAAAGGAAAATTGAAAGAAAAAGTTGAAGCCAATAAGGAACTAGGGAAGCTGTCTAAAGAACTTGCAACCATTATTTTAGATTGTCCTGTACAATACAACGAGGAGAGTTTTACGATGTGCAAACCCAATATTGAAGAAACCACTAGGATTTTTCAAGAACTAGAGTTTAGACGTATTGCCGATACGGTAAATAAACTTTTTGCCATGGAGGCGTCCAAACAAGAGGAAAACCCTAAAAAGGAATCCAATTCAAAAAACAGCAACAAACCACAGTTGGATTTGTTTTCAGTACCTGAACAACAAGGAACTTCATCATCCTTCGGGTTTAACAACCTCAACAACATCAACCCCATTTATCAATATGTAGATACCCTTACCGCTAGAAAATTATTTCTTCAAAATCTGTTACAACAAGCAAAAGTTGCATTTGAAATCGTAACTGAAAAAGAAGGATTTATTGATCAAATTATTGGTTTTAGTTTTTCTTACGAAACACACACAGGTTATTTTATCCCAGTCTCCGGAAATACAGAAGAAATTCTAACCGCATTAAGAATGTTTTTTGAAAATGAAAATATTGAAAAGATTGCTTACGACTTAAAACGCAACATCAAGTGCTTAGCCTCCTATAGCATCACAATCAAAGGAAAAATTTTTGACATAAGCTTAGCACACTATTTACTAAATCCAGACCAAAGGCATCAAATAAATGTCTTATCCGAAACCTATTTAAATTACGAAGTGACACCTCAAGACCAGGTGACTGGAAAAGGAAAAAACAAACTAAAATTATCAGCAGTTGATTTGAAGGTTAACACAGCATATTCCTGCGAACAAACAGATATCTGTTTTCAATTAGAAAAATTATTTAGAAAAGAGTTGACCGAAAACAATCTTGAAAACTTATACGACAAGATCGAATTGCCCCTGTTAAAAGTGTTATCAAGCATGGAGCTAACGGGTATCAAATTAGATGTTTCGTTTCTTGAAAAATTATCTGAAAATTTAACCTCAGACATTTCTTCTTTAGAAAAAGACATACACACCCTAGCTGGTGAAGCATTCAATATTGCTTCTCCAAAACAACTAGGAATTGTTCTGTTTGAAAACATGAAATTGGTTGACAAACCAAAAAAAACCAAAACTGGACAATACGCCACTGGAGAAGACGTTCTGAGCAAACTAGCGGCGGAGCATGTGATCGTTTCTAAAATCTTAGAATACCGTGGATTGGTGAAATTGAAAAACACTTATGTGGATGCTTTACCTAATGAAGTGAACCCCATCTCAAATAGGGTACACACAACCTACAGTCAAGCCACGGCCGCAACGGGAAGATTGAGTTCAAACAACCCTAACCTACAAAACATCCCTATTCGAACAGAAAGAGGAAAACTAATCCGTAAAGCATTTGTAAAAAAGAATGATGACTATGTTTTATTTGCTGCAGATTATTCTCAAATTGAATTAAGACTCATTGCAGAACTCAGTAAAGACCCGGCAATGCTTGCTTCATTCCAAAACGGCGATGACATCCACCGCTCTACAGCTGCCAATGTTTTTGGAATTCCTTTGGAAGAGGTAACTCGAGAACAACGTAGCCAAGCAAAAACGGTAAATTTTGGTATCATCTATGGTGTTTCTGCTTTTGGACTTAGCCAACAAACCAATTTGAGTAGAAAAGAATCAAAAGAGCTGATCGAAACGTACTACGAAACCTATCCTACATTAAAAAAATATATGGCTAGCCAAGTAGACTTTGCCAAAGAACATGGATATGTAAAAACGCTCCTAGACAGACGACGCTATCTTAACAACATCAATTCTGCAAATGCCATCGTAAGATCTGCAGATGAACGAAACGCGGTAAATGCTCCCATCCAAGGAACAGCGGCTGACATCATCAAAATTGCAATGATTAATATTCAGAAAAAACTAGAAAGCGGCAAATACAAAACTAAAATGCTTTTACAAGTACACGATGAATTGGTGTTTGATATGCATAAAGAAGAAATCGAAGTTTTAAAACCTTTCATTATTTCTGAGATGGAAAACGCTTATAAACTAAGTGTTCCACTTGTGGTGGATACAGACATGGGTGACAATTGGCTAGACGCACACTAATCAAAACAAAAAAATCACAAAAAGAGCATGATCTCTTGACTTGCAAACATGATTTTGAACTAAAAAAACACCTTATATCTTTAAGAAATCGCTAACGATTCACCTTTAGGATATTAGCCGTAAAAAAAACAAAAATTCTCGTAAAAAAAAGATGGCTATCTAAACAAATAATTATATTTTTGCAATCCCTTGGAGAATCCAAGAAGAATTATTGTTTAATTATTACAAAAACTAGTGTAAATGAACACATTAAGTTACAAAACAGTATCGGCTAACAAAGCTACTGTAGACAAGCAGTGGGTTTTAGTAGATGCGGACGGACAAACATTGGGTCGTTTATCTTCTATTGTTGCAAAACTAATTAGAGGAAAGTACAAACCTAACTACACTCCCCACGTGGATTGTGGAGACAACGTTGTAATTATCAACGCTGAAAAAATCAATTTAACTGGAAAAAAATGGACTGACAAATCTTACATTCGTCACACAGGATATCCAGGAGGTCAAAGAAGTTTAACTGCTACAGAAATGTTCGAGAAAGATCCAACAAGATTGATCGAGAAAGCAGTAAAAGGAATGTTACCTAAAAACAAACTAGGAAGCGCTCTATACAAGAACTTGTATGTTTATGCTGGTGGTGAGCATGGTCAAGAAGCTCAACAGCCAACAACTATTAACTTAAAAGACCTATTATAAAATGGAAACTATTCACAAAATTGGTAGACGTAAAACTGCCGTAGCAAGAGTATATGTTTCTGAAGGTTCTGGAAACATGACAATCAATGGTAAAGACTTAGCAGCTTATTTTACTACTGGAACATTACAGTACAAGGCAAAGCAAGCTTTATTATTAACTGAAACATTAGAATCTTTCGATATCACAGTAAATGTATTTGGAGGTGGTGTAACTGGACAAGCAGAAGCTATCCGTTTGGCTATCGCTAGAGCATTATGTGAAATTGATGCAGAAAATAGAGCAATCTTAAAACCTGAAGGATTATTAACACGTGATCCTAGAATGGTTGAACGTAAGAAATTCGGTCAAAAGAAAGCAAGAAAGAAGTTCCAATTCTCAAAGCGTTAATCGTATTAGAGTCTTTAATGCTAAAAGGCGTCGTGAAACTCAATTTACACGACAATCTTCAGCAAGTAAACTTCACAAATTAAAATTTAAATTAATCGATTGTTTAGCAAAAATAGTAGAGACTTCTACACATGAACTACTCCACTATTGCTAACATCTAAACAAGAAACCATATTATGGCAAATATTCAAGAACTATTAGAAGCTGGTGTACACTTTGGTCACTTAACAAGAAAGTGGAACCCAAGTATGGCTCCTTACATTTACACAGAACGTAATGGAGTACACATCATTGACCTATACAAAACTTCAGCTAAAATTGACGACGCATCTGTTGCATTAGAAAAAATTGCTGCATCAGGAAGAAAAATCTTATTTGTTGCAACAAAAAAACAGGCTAAGGATATCGTAGCTGAGAAAGCAGGAGCAGTAAACATGCCTTTCATTACTGAAAGATGGCCTGGAGGAATGCTAACTAACTTTGTTACCATTCGTAAAGCGGTTAAAAAAATGTCTCAAATTGACAGAATGAAAACCGATGGTTCTTTTGATGCATTATCAAAAAGAGAAAAATTACAAATCGACCGTCAACGTACGAAACTAGAAAAGAACTTAGGATCTATTTCTGACATGACACGTTTACCAGGTGCTTTGTTTGTTATAGATGTGAAAAAAGAACACATTGCTGTTGCTGAAGCTAAGAAATTAAACATTCCAGTTTTTGCAATGGTGGATACGAATTCTGATCCAAGTAATATTGATTTCGTGATCCCATCAAACGATGATGCTTCAAAATCAATTGACAAAATCTTAAGCTTAACAACGGGTGCAATCGCACAAGGATTAAGTGAGAGAAAAGCTGGAAAAGAAGCAAGCGCTAAAGAAAAAGCAGCGCCAGTTGCTAAAGAAGAGGTTGCTGAGAAAAAAGCGGAAGAAGCTAAGTAATCACAATAAGTTAATCTGTAACGGTACAAAAACTCTAAATTTTGTACCGTTCATTTTTATAAAATTTAAAACACAAAACTATGGCAGATATTAAGGCAGCTGACGTGATGAAACTAAGAAAATCATCAGGAGCTGGAATGATGGACTGTAAAAAAGCTTTGATCGAAGCTGAAGGAGATTTTGATAAAGCGGTTGACGTTTTACGTAAAAGAGGTCAAAAAATGGCTGCAAAGAGAGCTGACCGTGAGTCTAGCGAAGGTGCTGCTATTGCTGTTGTCAACGACGCTAAAACTGCAGGAGTTTCTATTGTATTAGGATGTGAAACTGACTTTGTTGGTAAAAATGAAGACTTTGTTGCTTTGGCAAAAGAATTGGCAGCTCATGCATTAAATTACAACACAAAAGAAGAGTTTTTAGCTTCTGAATTTGGGGGTATGCCTGTTGTTGACAAATTGGTTGAACAAACAGGAGTTGTTGGAGAGAAATTAGAAATTAATGACTTTTCAAGAGTAGAAGCTGCTTATGTAGGTTCTTACATCCACGTAGGAAACAAAATCGCTTCTTTGGTAGGTTTGTCTGAAAATATAGAGGGAGCAGATGCTCTTTCTAGAGATATTGCAATGCAAGTAGCTTCTATGGGGGCTACCAAATTGTCTTACAAAGATTTTGATCCAACATTTGTAGCGACTGAAACAGAAGCTAGAATTGCGGCTATAGAAAAGGACAACATTGAATTGGGAAGATTAGGAAAGACATTGAAAAATGTTCCTCAATACATCTCTAAGTCTCAATTGACAGATGAAGTTTTAGCAAAAGCTGAAGAAGCGGCTAAGGCAGAATTGACTGCAGAAGGAAAGCCCGAAAAAATATGGGATAGAATTTTACCTGGTAAAATGGAAAGATTTGTATCAGACAATACGACTCTAGACCAAGAACAGTGTTTATTAGATCAGAACTTTATCAAAGATGAAAAGAAAACTGTTGCAGAATACGTTGGAGCTTCTAATGTTGAAGTTGTATCTTTCTCAAGAGTTACTTTAGGATAAATAATTCTAAATACAAGTAATAACAAAACCTCTCATACATATGAGAGGTTTTTTTGTGTAATAAAAGCAATACATCAGGCCGTGAATATTCATCTAAAATTTTATATTTGCAGTACCTAAATAACAAAGATGCGATACAAAAGGATACTTTTAAAATTGAGTGGAGAAGCGCTAATGGGAAACAACCAATATGGGATAGATCCAAAAAGATTAGCAGAATATGCACAAGAAATTAAAACGGCTGTAGACACAGGATTAGAGATTGCAATTGTTATTGGGGGAGGAAATATTTTTAGAGGTATTTCTGGGGCAGCACAAGGCATGGATCGAGTACAGGGAGATTACATGGGAATGCTAGCTACTTGTATCAATGGAATGGCTTTACAAAGTGCCATAGAAAGTATAGGAGTTCAAACCAGATTACTGACTGCAATCAAAATGGAAGAAATCGCTGAACCTTTTATCAAAAGAAGAGCGGTTAGACATTTGGAAAAAGGAAGAGTTGTAATTTTTGGAGCAGGAACAGGAAACCCCTATTTTACGACTGACACAGCATCTGTATTGAGAGCTATTGAGATTCAAGCTGATGTCATTTTAAAAGGTACACGTGTCGATGGAATTTATACTGCTGATCCTGAAAAAGACAGAACTGCAACAAAATTTGATTCGATCTCTTACAAAGAAGTATTGAACAAAGGTTTAAAAATTATGGATTCAACAGCTTTTACATTGAGTCAAGAAAATAGTCTTCCAATCCTTGTTTTTGACATGAATACTCAAGGGAATCTTCAAAAATTAATACAAGGAGAAGATATAGGTACTATAGTTACAGATAAATAATTTACAACATGAACGAAGAAATCACATTTATTATTGACAGTGCTAAAGAAGCGATGGAGGCTGCCGTTAATCATTTGGTCAAAGAGTTTGGAAACATTAGAGCTGGTAAGGCAACTCCAGCGATGTTGGGAAGTGTAATGGTAGACTATTACGGTTCTCAAACCCCGCTAAGTCAAGTAGCAAATGTTAGTACACCAGATGCTCAAACGATTACGGTACAGCCTTGGGAAAAAAACATGATTCCTGAAATTGAGAAGGGAATCATCATTTCAAACTTAGGTTTTAATCCTATGAACAATGGTGAACATATCATCATTAATGTTCCTGCATTAACAGAGGAGAGACGTAAGGAATTGTCTAAACAAGCAAAAGCTGAAGCTGAAAACGCTAAGATTAGCATCCGAAATATTCGTAGAGATAGTAATAATGACATTAAAAAAGTAGAGGTTTCTGATGATGAGAAAAAAGTTTCAGAAGATCAAGTACAGACATTAACTGATGCATTTATCAAAAAAATTGATGAAGCCTACGTGATTAAAGATGCCGAAATTATGAAAGTGTAAATTGATCACCAATAAATAAAACAGATAGTCATCTAATTAAGTATGTGGTATACACCACCTAATTAGATGACTTTTTTTGCATAATTTTACTACTGAATAAAACATTACTCTTTTATGAAATTCTGGAACACTGTTGCAAGAACCATCTTAACCCATAGAGTTGCTACCATAAGCATTATTGCAATCATTACAGGTCTACTGGCCCTTCAATTTAAAAATGTGGAGTTCTCTTACACCGAGGCTAATTTGCTTCCAGAAGATAGTCCTGTAAACATTGAATACGATAAATTTCTAGAAATTTTTGGGGAAGAGGGTAATATTGTTGTTTTGGCTGTTAAAGACAGTGCCCTTTTATCTGATGTCAATAAATTTAATCATTGGATTGCACTGGCCGATGAATTGTCTTCTTTTGATAAAGAAATAGAAGGTGTTATTTCGTTTAGCAACATAAAGGAACTAAAGAAAAATGTAGAAAAACAAAGATTTGAACTGACTTCTATCTTTCGAAAGAAAAAATACAATCAACAAGAAATAGACAGCATTAGTCATCATATTTTTAACGACTTACCTTTTTACGATAATATCTTATTTAACAAACAAACAGGAACCATCCAAACAGTCGTTTACATTGACAAAGAGATTGTAAACACCAAACTAAGATCAAACTTCATAAAACAAACTTTTAATCCTTTGATTGAAAAGTTTAATAAAGAAAACAACTTGCAAGTCCGTGTTTCTGGAATGCCTTATGTCCGTAGTATGAATGCAGCAAGCGTAAAGTCTGAAATGGGGTTGTTTGTGTTATTAGGATTAGGTGTAACAGGATTCATTTTCTTCCTGTTTTTTAGATCTCTTAGAGCCACTGCAATTACACTTGCTGTTGTAATTATAGGTGTATTATGGTCATTTGGTTTTATTGGTTTACTAGGGTATCGCATATCAATATTAACAGCTTTAATACCTCCTCTTATCATTGTAATTGGGGTCCCAAATGCCATTTTTTTAATACACAAATACCAACAAGAAGTATATAAGCACGGTAACAAGGCCAAATCTTTACAAAGAGTGATCACAAAAGTTGGGAATGCTACCTTAATGACGAATTTGACGACCTCTGCTGGTTTTGCTACCTTCATCTTTACAAAGAGTAAAATACTCAAAGAATTTGGAGTCATCGCTTCCATCAATATCATGGGTATTTTTATCATCTCCTTGTGTTTAATTCCAATTCTTTACAGTTTCATGCCACTGCCAAAGACCAAACATTTAAAACATTTAGAAAAGAGATGGGCAGATGCTATTGTAAAAGGAATGACCAAAGTTATACGAAATAAAAAACCCTTTGTCTACTTGATTTCATTTGCCTTACTATTGGTATCTATAGTAGGAGCATTTCAAATTAAAGTATCGGGTAGTTTGATTGAAGACATGTCTAAGAAAACACAATTCTACAAGGATATTGTTTTTTTTGAGAGAGAGTTTGGAGGTATCCTTCCACTTGAAATATTAGTAGACACAAAAAAGAAAAATGGTGTTCTAAACTTAAGTACGCTAAAGCGCATACAAAAATTAGAAGAAGAGATCCTAAGAATACCTGAATTGTCTAAGCCTATGTCCGTAAATAATATGGTCAAATTTACTAAACAAGCTTATTACAATGGAAATGCTAATTTTTATAAATTACCGACTTCACAAGAAAAAACTTTCATCACAAGCTATGCAAAGAATTCTATAGACGATAGCGCTTCCCTATCCAATATGGTCGATAAAACGGGACGATTTGCTAGAATTACTACTTTTATGAAAGATATTGGTACGGAGAGAATGGAACAGATACAAAATGAGTTACAAGTCATTATTAATAAAAATTTTCCAAAAAGAAAATACGAAGTAACCATGACTGGAAAAGCGCTAGTCTTTGTGAAAGGAACTAATTATTTGATCAATAACCTCATCATTTCGTTGGGTCTAGCTATAGTGCTTATTGCTATTTTTATTGGCGGCCTCTTTAAAAACACCAAAATGATTTTTATCTCTTTGATTCCTAATGTATTTCCACTACTCATCACAGCTGGGTTAATGGGATATCTAGGGATCCCTTTAAAACCCTCTACAATTCTTGTTTTCAGTATTGCTTTTGGTATTTCTGTTGATGACACCATACATTTTTTGGCAAAGTATAGACAGGAACTTATAAATAGTAAAGGGAAGGTGAGAAAGTCTGTTTACAAAGCGATCAGAGAATCTGGTATTAGTATGTTTTATACTTCCATCGTTCTTTTCTTTGGATTTTTAGTATTTATCATTTCCAGCTTTGGTGGCACAAAAGCTTTGGGAGGCTTGGTGTCTATCACTCTTTTGTTCGCAATGATTTCAAACCTGGTCATTCTACCCTCTTTGTTGCTCACATTTGAACGTTTAATTTCACAAAAAAACAAGCAGAAGAACAGATAGCTTACTTTTTTATGTTCTGTAAATAGTAGGCAATTGCTGCTAATTTTTTAACACGTAGGCAAATTTTAACCCCAAAATATCAGAAGAAAGAGGAAGATCTACGTTTATCTCTTTTTCAAACCTATAAAAGAAGGATATTTCACCTATCTTTTTAATTTTATAACTCGTGCCAATGGTAAATCTATATTTACTAAAACCTTCTGTTGTTGGATCATCACTACCAATTGTATTAAAGATTTCAGCAGATACTTTTGGATCTAAATACCACTTTTTAATGTTGTAGGCAAGACCAACTTTGAATCGAATATTTTCTTTAGCAATATCACCTTGATCCAGACTCAACCCCAATTCATTTCTATTTTGGTAAGCCAATTTGTATTTTAATGTTAATGCCTTTATTTTTTGCTTGTACAATAAGTTTATCTGATATCTAAAACGATATTTGTACCCTTGCTGTTTTCCTTTGGTATCGTTTTTTGTAATGTACCTAAACTCACTCCCAATCTGAAAGTTTTTAAAGCACTCGTAATTGGCTTCAAACTGTGTGAAATATTGTTCGAGCTTAGATCCGTTTTCCTGAAATCTTGCTTGCTGCTCCAAGGCTAAAGATATTTTATCAAGAGGCTTAAACTGAAACGCTAAGGTATTCCAACTTTCAAAATCTTTACTATTAGATTGAGCTTGAGCAGACATAAAACTAGAACTCAAGGCAAATAAAATAAATAAAGCTAAAGACTTATATTTTGTGTGAATCAAATTATTCATTGTGACTTTGTTGGGTATAATAAATTTTTAATTTCGCAGTGTTTTTAAAGAAGTCCGCATTTTTAACTTCTACCCTATTAATTTCAAACCCCATCCTATCTTCTAAGCTTTCTTTCAAAAGGTTATAATTACAGGGTTTTATGTTTTCCATAATTTCGTAAACGACATCTTTTGTTTCCTCAATTACTTGGTCTTCTGTTGGTGATAGGGATAGTAATCTCTCGATAATGATTATGGTAAAAACAACTACAATGTTTGCTGTTAGGACCTCTGCATAGCTCATTTTTTTGTTTGCCAAAGAATTGATCACTGACATTCCAATGACCACAAATAAATAAGTCATTTCTTTGATAGGGATCGCATCAGTTCTGTACCTAATAATCCCAAAAATAGCAAACAAACCTAGGGCCATACCGATATCTAACTCATACTTTTTTAGCGTAAAACACAAGAAGAAAACAATTGTACTAATCAAATAGTAAGTAAACAGGTACTCTTTTCTTTTGTTATTTTTATGGTACAAAAACCAAATGACAATAGTTAAAAAGAACGCATTCATCCCAAAACGAAAAATCATTTTATAAAAATCATCATCAAATATTGGAATATCTAAAAAATCCATTTTAAGTTGTAGTATGCTTATTGTAGTTTCTAATATTGCAATCATATTAACATGTGTTTGATTAGGTTTGAAAATCTATTTTTCGATCAATCATTTTAAAAAAGCGCAACTTTAGTAAATCTGCATTGATCCAAAAAGATTAAATATAACTTTTTAGCGATTATGAAACAAAGTATATGGTCATCTTTATTTTGGTCAATAAAAAAGGAACACAAACATCCGTTCCTTTTTTATCATTCGTACAAACCTTTTTTAAACTTTTCTGGATCTTCAACCAGATGATACCTTGGATCATCTATATCTTCAACAATCATTTTTGAAAACTTAAGATCTGCTTTCATTAATAATACTTTAGAATCTTTACTCAGATGCTTCAGTTTTACTTCTTTACCCAAGTCGTTGTATTTGTTTACTATATTTTTAATGGCTTCTAGTCCGGAATGATCACTAACTCTTGACTCTACAAAATCAATCTCAATGTATTTAGGATCATTTTTTACATCAAATTTCTCATTAAATACATTTACTGATCCAAAAAACAGAGGTCCCCAAATCTCATAAGTTAAGACACCATCTTTCTCTCTTTTTCTCGCACGAATTCTAATGGCATTTTCCCATGCAAAAACAAGTGCTGATATGATAACCCCTGCAAAAACAGCAATCGCCAAATCAAATACTACAGTTACGATAGATACTGCTATCAAAACAAAAGCATCTGCCCTTGGAATTTTTCTCAGAATACGAATACTAGACCATGCAAATGTTTCGAGTACCATAACAAACATAACACCAACCAAAGCAGCAATAGGAACTTGTTCAATATACTTATCTGCAAATAAAATGAAGGACAATAAGGTTAGGGCCATGATGATACCAGACAAACGACCTCTACCTTTGGCATTGATATTTATTACGGTCTGACCAATCATACCGCAACCACCAGTTCCTCCTAAAAGCCCACTCGTGATATTTCCTACACCTTGCGCAATACATTCTCGATTACCATCCCCTCTAGTATCTGTCAATTCATCTACTAAGTTCATCGTCATTAAAGACTCTATCAATCCGACAGAAGCTGCTAAAAAGGCAAAAGGCAAAACAAATGTAAGGGTATCTAAATTGAAAGGTAAATTTTGCCAAAGCTCCATATTTGGAGTTGGAAATTCTCCCTTTAATCCTAAACCACCACCTTCTCTAATGTAAGAGCCAACTGTGGACACGTCTAAGCCTGACGTAATAACAAGAATTGTTACTATTAAAATGGCCATCAAAGAGGCAGGTAGTTTTTTATTAATTTTAGGTAGAACAAAAATAATCAACATGGTTAGAGAAACGAGACCAATCATCGTATACAACTCAGTACCTGACATGAATGAAGTGATGTAATTTTTAACTCCACTTGCGGAAACTTGAACTGTTTTGTGGCTAAACATTTTAACTTGAGCCCAAAAAATTACAATGGCCAATCCGTTTACAAACCCTAACATCACTGGATATGGAATCAAACGAACAAAACGACCCAATTTAAAAACTCCTGCTAGGATTTGAATAAAACCCATCAAAATCACAGCGGCCAACAGGTAAAAATAACCCATATTTTCAATAGGAAGATCAAATAACATCCCTTTTTGATGACCTAGTTGTATCATATGAACAAAAATAACAGCAACAGCACCAGCGGCCCCTGAAATGAGTCCAGGCCTACCCCCAAAAACAGCTGTGATCAGCCCGATGATAAAAGCGCCCGAAAGGGCCACTAAAGGATCTATTTGAGCAACAAAAGCAAAAGCTACAACTTCTGGTATCATCGCTAACGAGACTGTCATTCCTGCTAGGATATCATTTTTAGGATTGGTAGTTAATTGTTTTAAATATTTAGTCATCTTTTCTATTTTTAAACGGCAAAAATAGGATTTATTAACCCATCCGACCAAATATAAAACTTACTTTAAAAAATTCTTTTTTTGCATAACTATCAGAACCACAATAGGAATAGCCAACAAAACTACCTGTAAAGTTCCTGTGTACAGCACACTAGGCTTTAATAATAGAGTTAAAAAATAGCCCGCTACTGCACCGCCAATGTGTGCACTGTGCCCAATATTACCTACTTGATTTTTCATTCCATATAGGGAGTAAAACAAATAGCCGATACCGAATACGTAGGCAGGAATAGCTATTGGTAATGGAAAAATATAGAGTTTCATCTCTGGAAGCAAAACGATACTAGCAAATATAATTCCTGTGACAGCACCAGAGGCACCCACAGCCGAATAATAAGCGTTTGTTCTATTTATCATCAAAGACAAGTAGTTACCGACTGCTAGACTAACCATATACAAACCTATGTATTCTAGAGGGCTAAAAAAGTACAGAACCGTGTTTGAAAACAAATACAAAGCATACATGTTAAAACCCAAATGAATATAATCTGTATGCAAAAACCCAGAGGAAATCATCCTATACTTTTCTCCTCTTTGTATTGATAAGACATTAAATTTGTAAGTATTAAAAAATGTCGAATCTTTAAAACCCTTTAAGCTTAGAAGTATATTTAATACAATTAATCCTATTACTATTAAATTCATGATGTTCAATTTATTTATTTACAATATATATTCAGATATTTGTAGTTCCTTATCCTAGATATAATGAACAAAGAACGTACGATTTTTTTATTGGTATATCCAGTACTGTATATATTTTCAAAATTACCATTATCTATTCTATATCGTATCTCAAACCTGATTTATTATTTAGTATACTATATCATCGGCTATAGAAAAAAAACTGTTCGAAAAAACTTAGCTCTTTGCTTTCCAAAAAAAGAAGGGTCTGAAAGACTAAAGATTGAAAAAAAATCTTTTCGCCACTTTGTAGATATATTTATAGAAATGATCAAAGGATTTGGTATTTCACAAACAGAACTCGACAAAAGGTACAAATATATGAACCCTGAGATTTTTAGAACATTAGAAAACGAAGGAAAGAGTATCATCTTACTAGGAGCACATCAAGGAAATTGGGAATGGCTTTTCAACATAAATAGTCACACCAAAATAAAGTGTTATGGAGCTTATAGAAAAGTTGAAAACAAGTATTTTGAAAATTTTGTTCAAAAGAACAGAGGTAGATTTGGTTGTCATTTCATTTTGACCAAAGATACCATCCCTCAAATTCTTAAAAACTATAAAAACAACGTACAGTCTGTTTATGGACTTCTAAGTGATCAGTCTCCACAATTGCATAAAACCCACTACTGGTCTCAGTTCTTTGGACATCAAGTTCCCATTCACACGGGGGCTGAAATGCTTGCCAAGCGCTTTGATTTTAATGTTGTGTATATGAAAATAAAAATGCCCAAACGTGGATATTACGAAATAACCTTTGAAAGATTAACCACCAATGGAAATGAAAAGAGCGAATACCCTTTAACAGATCTCTACTTAAAATCATTAGAAAACGATATCTCCTTGGATCCTAATATTTATTTCTGGACACACAAACGATTTAAACATTTAGGCAAAGCTCCCATAAAAAAAACTTTATAGTATCTTTAACAAAAATAAAACATTCATGCTAGAAACATTTAAGATTTGGTTAAACAAACCCTATTACCTAATTGACAAAACACCTGTGAAGTTGTCTATGATTTTAGGAGTCGGTTTATTTACCTCTGTGTTTTTACTCATCTTCCAACCCTTTGGTATCAACCAGGTCGTTCAAGCAAATCCGGTATTGATCTTTGGATACGGATTTCTTGTCAGTTGCAGCTTGTTTATTAGTTACTTTATACTTCCCAAGCAATTTTCATTTTACTTCAACGTAAAAAACTGGACAGTACAAAAAGAAGCCACTTTTTTACTCATCACCTTTTTAATCATTACAACAGTAAACTATTTTTACCATCGGGTATTTATAGACGAGTATATGCCTTCTTTTTCATACCTAAAATTTATGGGAATTGTCTTTTCTATTGGTGTTTTCCCGGTATTGTTTATCATCTTTATGGTCGAACGATACTTACAACAAAAACTAAATGTCAATCGCTCTAAGATCATTGAACAAATCAGAAAAGAAAAAAAAGAATTTATAACTATTGAATCAGACAACATCAAAGAGCCTCCCCTAAAAATTGATGTTGATTCTATTTTATATGCTCAATCCAACAACAACTACACAACGTTAGTATTTGTGGAGGAAAACTCAAAAACAAAAACAGAACTGATGCGAATTACACTGAAAAAAGTAGAAGATTTGCTGAGCGTGTATCCTCAATTTATTAGATGCCATCGTTCTTTTATTGTCAACAAAAATGAAATCACAAAAACTGAGGGTAACGCTAGAGCTCTACAAGTTTTCTTGAATCATTTGAGTGAACCAATTCCAGTTTCTCGAAGCTTCCCAAAAGAAAATTTAAAATCTTAATCGTCCCAAAAGGCTATGTTTTGTGAGATCAATTGTCCCAATCATCACAAATAAAACCCTTGCGCCACATATTTTAGCAACTGTAAGTTCCAATTCGTATTATTGTTACATAAACTTAAAAAAATAAAAATGCACAAAAGAAAGGTCATTATAATTGGAGCTGGTTTCTCTTCTTTATCGGCAAGTTGTTATCTTGCAAAAATGGGTTACGAAGTTACCATTCTTGAAAAAAACAAACATGTTGGTGGAAGAGCTCAACAACTACACCAAGATGGATTTGTGTTCGACATGGGCCCTACTTTTTATTGGATGCCAGATGTTTTTGATAAGTTTTTTAACGACTTTGGGAAAAAAACCTCTGACTATTACCAGAT
>NZ_JBDNAI010000129.1:0-12141 GCF_039768515.1 Wenyingzhuangia sp. | reverse complement strand
GCTATAGACGAGTGTCGTTTTTTTATTTGAGCACAATCACATTTGTACAAAAAATATAAAAAAGAACAACTGCATAATAAGCACAAAAAAAAAGCATCCTAAAATACGGCTTTTATAATATTACTTTTAGCAATTGTTTCTTCCCATTCTTTCAACGCATCACTATGGGCTGTCACCCCTCCTCCTATATATAATTTGGCCTCATCTCCTTTCATCTGAAAACACCTCAAATTGACAAAAAGAGAAGTTTCATCAGACATATTGATCATTCCTAAATACCCACTATAAAAAGACCTATGATGATTTTCATGGTTAAGAATAAATGTTTTACTCAACTGTTTAGGCAACCCACAAACTGCTGGTGTAGGGTGCAACAACTGAACCAAATTAGCCAAATCTTTAGCCTGAAATAAGTGTCCAGAAATATTTGTTTTTAAATGCAATAAACTTCCCGCTCTAACTGTCTCCACAGCTGAAAACCGTAAATCTTTAACTACATGCTTCAAATGTTTCTTGATGAAACTTGATACCATTTGTTGTTCCTCTATTTCTTTAGATCCCCAAGAAGGATTAAGATCACCATTAAAAGACTGAGTACCGGCTAACGCCATCGTTTTAAACGAGTTACTTTTCACCCTTAATAAAGTTTCTGGAGTGGCCCCCATCCAGAGACCTACTTTTGGATGGTACCAGACATAAACATAAGCATTCGTATATTTATTTAACAACCTATTATATACAGTCATCAAGTCAAATTTGGGAACCAACACGTTTTCACTTCTAGAAATCACAACCTTGGTCAACTTGGTCTCTTTTATGGTTTCAACCGCTTTCTTGACTATTTTTATGTGTGACTTCTGTTCTTGCTTTAGGGGAATCGATTTACTGCCCTCTGATTTGACATCAAAAACCTCTATTTTATCTTTAAAATAGAGATCTGGCTGTATCAAGTAGGCGGTTTCATCACTGTTAAATGGAGCAAACACATATCCTGATTTTGTAAAGTCATTAAATTCTACCAGATCATTGGTCTGTTGAATCATCACGTTTACCATAGATTCATTGGGATTCTTAAAAGCAACAAAAGGTTTTTGAGCTTTAAAAGCAATCTCTATTTGTTCTGAATATTTCAACTTTAATTTTACTTTGAGATGATGATATTGGTTATTTTGCACATTGAAATTAAAGCACCATCCTCATCAGTAACAGCGATTTGCCACAAATGAGTAGTTCTTCCTTTATGCACCAGACTAGCCTTTGCAGTTACTATCCCATCTTTTTTGCTTTTAAGATGATTCGCAGAAATTTCTATTCCCTTAACCGTAAATTTTTCAGTATCAATAAACAAAAAAGAGGCAGCACTTCCAACACTTTCTGCCAAAGCAACGGTAGCACCACCATGTAAAATTCCTATAGGCTGATGGACGGTTGAATTAACTGGCATCGTTGCAACCAAATAGTCACCCCCTATTTCAGTATACTCTATACCTAGAGTTTCCATGAGTGTAGATTTTCTAAACTGATTTAATTGCTCTAATGCTTTTTCAACATCCATTTGTATTTTATTTTAATTCCTGTAAAATTACATATTTATTGAGTTTTATAGCTACTTTTGTAGGGATAAATTAGTAGAAATGATATACAAAATAAGAGTTGTTTTAGATACAAAAGAAGATATTATCAGGACACTACTTGTTGATTCTTCAAACAGTTTGGAAGAACTACACAAGTTAATAGCAAATGTGTTTGGGTTTAATGGTCAAGAAATGGCATCGTTTTATAGATCTGACGACGAATGGAACCAAGGAGAAGAAATCCCTCTATTCGCCATGGATGATACTCCTAATGCTTTGAGCATGACCAACACAACCATTGAACAAAACATTGAAGATCCAGAAGAAAAACTTATCTATGTCTACGACTACATGAATATGTGGACATTCTATTGTGAACTTTTGGAAGTCTCGGAAACAACTACAACAGAAATACCCAAATTAATTCTATCCATCGGTAACACTCCTGATCAAGCTCCTGAAAAAGAATTTAAAGCTGAAAAAGAGAACAAAGAATTTGAGCTTGACCAAGATGAATTTGAAGATAATTTTGACGAGTTCGAAAACTTAGACGATATCGATTTTGATAAATACTAAGACAAGATCAAATCTTGATATGACAGAATGGTTTCATAACCTTTTGCTTCAAAGTATGAAAAAACATACTCTCTTTTTCCAGTAACCAATACAAAATCACCACCCCAAGCGCCCAAACTCTTGATTGATCCTTTAAAATTCTCAAACAACTTTGCTTTGACCGTTTGGGTTTCTAACAATTTAGCAACCAACGCTTCATGCTTGTTGAGCAACTCCGAAAATTCTTTTATTGTTTTGGCATGCACCAATCTACGTGTTAAATCATCAATAACCTCAATGAATGGTTCTTTACTCGTTTCTAGAGATCGATACATATTGATCCCTTCTTTGCTATCTTGTTTTTGATTTAAATAGACAAAAAACAATTCCTCTTTAAACTCAGGACTAAAATCTACCGTAGTAATCACTTTGTGACCCTTTTCTCTTTGGTAAGTAATGGCTTGATTATTTTGTGCACAGGCAATATCATATCCACTACCACCAAAAGAATTTTCTAACAATTCAAAGGCATCTATATTGGCCCATAGTGCAATATTATTAATAAGAGTTGAAGAGGTTCCTAAACCCCAATGATTAGGAAAATCAAGTGAAGTTCTGACTTCTAACCCTTCAGAATCTTTAAGAAAATTAGGGTTAAGATTTTTCGCGGCGATTAAAATTTCTTGGAGTGTGTTTGCTATTCTATTTCCATCATCTTTAAGAGAAGTACAACGAATGATCTCAAAATCCTCAAAACCAAACTCAGCTTGAAACCAACATTCTTTTTCTACAGTATAGCTTTTCCAAAAGATGCTTTTGTTATCAGAGGAAAACACCTCTAATGATTGTCCATATACCGTTGGCAAAGCTAATGAAATGGCACCATCTAAAACCAAATACTCTCCGGAGATCAATAGTTTTCCATTGCTATAATATTTTTGCATTAGGCCCTTAGTGTTTTTAAAGCATCAGCAACACCACTGTAACTTACGGTTTTTCCTGACAATTGTTTTGTTATGTTTTGCTTTTCTTCCTGACTAGCCTCCAATTGATTAAGAATATTCACCAAGTGCATTTTCATATGTCCTTCTTGAATCCCTGTCGTCGTTAATGCTCTTAGTGCCGCAAAATTTTGAGCCAACCCAGCAACAGCAATAATTTGCATTAATTCTTTAGCTGATGGGTTTTGTAACATTTCTAAGGACAATTTGGACAGAGGATGTGTACTTGTCAAACCTCCAACAGTTCCTAATGCTAAGGGTATTTGAATAGAAAAAGTAAATACACCATTCTCTATGTCACACGCTGTCAAACTCTTATATTTACCTGAGCGAGCGGCATAAGCATGTACACCTGCCTCAACAGCTCTAAAGTCATTACCTGTCGCAATCACTACCGCATCTATTCCGTTCATCACCCCCTTATTATGTGTAACAGCCCTATGAGGGTCCACATTCGCAATATCTACAGCTTGCTTCATTTTCTTAGCAAATAGAAGGCCATTGGTAGGATGTAGCTTTTCAACTTCACAGCTAACTTCAGCTTGAACCAAACACTCAGGGATATAATTCGAAAGGATACTCATCACAATTTGAATATCTTCTTTCTCGAAATTTTGAGCCATTGCCTCTAAGCAAGAGTTGATAAAATTAGCTCCCATAGAATCTTTGGTCTCAAAAGTAACATGAAGCTGATAGTAATCTTTAAGCTCATCTGTCTTGTCTCGTAACTCAATTTCCAATATCCCCCCTCCACGCTTTCGCATGTTCTCGGTTATGGTCTCAGTTGACTTTAATAAATCTGTTTTTTTACTCAAAAAATAAGACTCTAAATCTGTCTTACTGCCCCCATACATAAAATGTACTTGACCTACTTTAACAGTACTCAACACAGATGCTCTAAACCCTCCTTTATCAGACCAGAACTTACCGACCAAAGAAGCGGCTGCTACCACAGAACTCTCTTCTATAGCCATCGGAACTACGTAATGTTTTCCATTAATCACGAAATTTGGAGCTATACCGTAAGGCATGTAATAGTTAGAAATCGTATTTTCGATAAAGTCATCGTGTAACTGCTGTAACTTTTCATCAGAATTCCAATACAGACGCAAGATTTGATTTGCATCTTTATTTCCTTTTAAAAAAATTTCAGACAACCATTCTATTTTCTGTTCCTTAGTAAACTTTGAAAAACCTGAGACTAAATTTGACATATTTTATCTTGACTATAATAAATAATAAACAAATATAGCACCCTTAACTTGAAATACTAGAAACAAAACATTTTGTTCCTGTTTTTTTTGAAAAAAAACCACAAGACAGATTTAATTTTCTAATTTTGGAGCAGATTTAACAAATAGTTACTTATGAAAAAATTTGCACAAAAAACAAGAATTCATCTTCTTGTATTAGTAGTCATCAGCTTGAACATCACAAGTTGCTCTGAGTCTTTTGACACCTCCTTTTTTGAAAAAGAAATCGAATCACCAAGTTTAGCACTTGGCCTAAAGATTGGCCATTCTGAATACACTGCATCTGCATTATTTGAAGAGATAGGCGATGATCTGAGTGTTGGTCGCTATGATGACAATGGTAAATCGCTGATTAGCTTCAACTACTCTCAATCCATTAATTCTGATGGCAACACCGACTTTGTTAAGGTAGAAGACCAAACATTTACCGGAGATTTTAATTTATTAGAAAACACAGGGCTTGTAGGAAATGTTGCTTACGTAACAGGTATCATTACAGATGACAAAGCATCTAAGTCTTTTCAAGAGAATCAAACTTTGGACTTGGAATATGAATTGACTGCAGCTAACTTTTCTGAGGGTACTTTCAAAATCGCTTTGGAAACAACAACTGAAGCTCAAACTGAAATTGAATTTACCATCCCATCTCTGACAAGAAAAAGTGACGGAGGGAGCTACAACAAAAGATTTGTATTAAACAACAACATTGGTACCGATATAACAGAGATTGAAGTTGACTTGATTGATTACAACTTTGATTTTAGCTACGATATTTTTAATCCTAGTTCTCTTAATTTATTCAATACCATTGCAATACAACTCGATGCTGTTATTACATTTGAAGCAGGAGACAATGTGAGTGATGATGACAAATTAAGCTATACCATTGGACTGAACACTCCAAAAGCCAAAACAGCTTATGGAGATTTTAAAGAAGCTAGCTTTAACATAGAGAATGAATCATTTGATTTAGATTTTTTTAATGAACTTGGAGATGGAAATATTTCTTTTGAAAATCCAACTTTAAAAATTACAGCAACTAGCGGTTATGGATTTCCAATTGGGCTAACACTTGAAAGTATTTCTTCTACCGATGGAATAACAACCAATAATTTAGCAATCACAGATGCATCTCCTAATGACGATCAGATTGAACCAATCAATGGGAATACGATGAACCATTATGCTATTATCAATGGTAATACAAACAATGGAGAAACAATTTCTTCTGTGATCACTCTCAACAACGAAAACTCAAACTTAAAGGACTTGTTAAACGCAAAACCAAGTCAATTCAACTTGAACGTGGTTGCGGGTGCAAATCCGAATAGTCCAAACAACAATAGTAATTTCTTTGATGTTGACCATACTTTAGGTCTGGATATCGATGTGGAATTACCGTTGTACGTTACTTTTGATGGACTAACTTTTAACCCTAACCCTTTTGAGTTTGATGCTGAAAGTGTTGACGAATTAGAGGAAAACTTAAACTCTTTAGACTTAATATTGCTAACAAGAAACTCAATTCCATTGTCTGGTGAAATCAATTTGGACTTTTTAGACCAAAATGGAAACATTCTTTTTTCTAAACCTGCTTCACTTATGGAAGGAGCTCCCGTTGATGAAAATGGATTTTCAATCTATCACCTTGATGAAAACGGAGCACTAAAACAAGATTCCAACATTATCGATCCTACCACTACAACGGTCAAATTAGATACTGACAACATAAAAGATTTGAAAAACATAACTCATATACAAGCGGCTATAGAATTTAACACGACAGATGTTGAAGCTGCCAAAATACAAAGCACAGATAAAGTACGATTAGATTTATCTCTTGTGGTAGATCTTAGCATTAATGGAGATGATGACAACAACTAAAAAAAAGACAATGAAAAATTTAATAAGAATTATTACCATAACTGCTTTCACTGTCTTACTTACAAATAGTGCAAAAGCTCAAAGCCAAATCTCTTTTTTTCACCTAGGAGATTATGTTCAACAATCTATCGATGTATCTCCAGTTTACATCCCAAAGAACTCGTTCTCTTTTGGATTGCCTGGAGTGTCTATCTCCTCGAATTTAGGATTTTCACCTTCAGACTTACTTACAGAAATACCTGGCTCAAATAAACTTGAGTTAAATTATGGAAATGTAAAGAACAAAGTTGAAGGAGACGATATCAATACCTCCGTAATAACAAATTTTAACATACTTAACCTAGCTTTTAAACGCAATCACGGTTCCTTATCTTTCTTTGTAAATCTAAAGAACAATACAAATTGGGGAATGAGTAAAAACGGTCTACTAAACCTACTTGATGATGGTTTAGCCAAACCTAACAATACCATATTATTGAATGATGATATTCATACGACTACATATGTAGAAAGTGGGTTTGGATTTACACAACAATTTCTAAATGATAAATTAGCAGTTGGAATTAGGGTTAAATACTTATTGGGAATCAATGATGGAGCGACAAACAAAGATGGTGAAGCACAAGTTGACATCAATAATGACTACTCTTGGACCATAAATACTAATAATGCTTATGCCATGAGCGCTGGCTACAATGGTGAAGATATAGAGCATATATCATTCAAGAATGCTGGAATTGGATTTGATATTGGTGCTAGTTATGAAATCATTCCTAATTTAGTCATTGAGGCTGCGGTAAACGATATAGGTTCCATAACATGGAAAGATAATCTTAGAGAATATTATTTAGAAGATGTCAGTAATTTAGAATATGTAGGAACTGATTTGAACTCAGACAATGATGTCTTAGAAGAATTAGAAAAACTGACCGAAGAGGGTAACCTAGAGGTTGGTGAAAGAGAGGGAGAAAGCTATAAAACATCATTAGCAACTACCTCCTATGTCTCTGGTAGTTACAAACTATCTAAAATTCATCAATTTAGAGTAACTGTATTTAATAATCACCAATTTACAGATAGAGAATCTGTGGTCGCTCTAGGATACAATGTTGATTTGAAAAACACCACATATGGTCTCGTTGGAATTAAAAATGATCAAGGAAAGATTGATTACGGATTAAACTTAGCGACCAAACTAGGACCATTACAATTTTATTTAGCAACAGACAACTTTAATAAGATATTTGGACCCCTCGAAGATATCAACCAATTGTCATTTAGAACAGGAGTTAACTTTGTGTTTGGTTATAAAAAATAATTTAAAAATAAACTCAATAAAAAAAGCTGCCAATTGGCAGCTTTTTCTTATTTTCAATGATAAACTTATCATATGGAATTTTCTTTTGGAGGTAGTGAAACCAATCAGAGAACTGTGCTTGGACATCCTTCCGGGCTCTTCGTTTTATTCTTTACGGAAATGTGGGAACGTTTTTCTTTTTATGGAATGAGGGTACTCTTGGTCAATTTTTTAACCATGGCTATTACTGGTGTAGACAACCCTGGATGGGGATGGAATGCTGAACAAGCGGGTGCCCTATTTGGGACCTATGCTGGCTTTTTATACCTAACACCACTACTAGGAGGAATCATTGCTGATAAAGTCACCGGCTACAAATGGGCAGTAATCATTGGGGCTACAATTATGACTTTAGGACATGTATCTATGGCTTTAGAAAATGAAACATCCATGTATCTAGGATTGACTCTACTTGTTTTAGGTACTGGTTTTTTTAAACCCAATATGACTTCTATTATTTCCGAAATGTACACCAAAGCCCCAAAAAAGAAAGACGGTGCATACACCATCTATTACATGGGAGTCAATGCTGGAGCATTTTTTGGTATGATGCTTTGTGGTTATTTAGCAGAAACTAAAGGATGGGCTTATGGCTTTGGGTTAGCTGGTATATTTATGCTTTTCGGAACGATCCAATTCTGGTTATCCTCTCCTTTATTTGGTAAGATAGGGGAAGTCCCAAAGAAGCAATCGACAATCGAAAATAAGAAAATCATCAAAGCATCTGTTGGTCAGACAAACCCATTCACAACTATTGATAAAATTTTAATTTTAATCTGCTCTATTGTGGGACTTCTATATTTGTTAGATGACCCCAGTTCGAAAATTGCGAACATTAACCTTTTACCCTCTACTCTATTCGTTGATAGTGTATCTGGTGCAACACAATCTATTCTTTTAGCTTTAGGTGGGTTTCTGTTTTTGATCATCAGTAGAATTTTACGTTATGAAAAAGTAATTAGAGATAGAATGATCGCTTTAATTGTTTTTGCAATTTTTACAATCTTCTTTTGGATGTCTTTTGAACAAGGAGCCACTTCATTGATTATTTTTGCAAGAGACTATACACAAAGAGAATTGATTGGAAACTATGCCATAGCTTATAACCTAATCAATACACTATTAACTATAATACCATTAGCTATTATTTCTTGGGTCTTGTTTTTACTTTACAAACAAACGCATCAGCTAATCAAGACCTCAAACATTATTTTGATCATTAGTTTTCTTGTAATCTGGACAATTGTGGGAGGTATGATATACGATCAGTTTAGATCTGAAACAACGATTGTCACTGTATCTTGGTTTAGCACGCTAAACTCCTTTTTCATTATTGCCTTTGCTTCTTTATTTTCAAAATGGTGGGAAAGCAAATACAATCCAACATCAGCTCAAAAATATAGTCTAGGGTTAATTTTACTTGGAATTGGTTTTGCATTCTTAGCCTTTGGAGCGCAAACGATACCCTCTGGTACTGTAGCAGGAACATTTAGGGTTAGTATGATTTGGTTAATTTTAGCTTATTTATTTCATACTTTAGGAGAACTTTGTCTTTCACCTGTAGGACTTTCTCAAGTTAGCAAACTAGTCCCCGCAAAAATGATTGGCTTCATGTATGGAATGTGGTTTTTAGCCATTGCCATTGGTAATAAGATAGCAGGGTCTTTGGGTGGAAAAATAGAATCCATCACAAATGAATACAACCTTAGCACCTTCTTTTTAATCTTTACTTTGGTACCTATATTTGCCGGATTAGTTGTCGCTTTACTGAATAAAAAATTAATTAAATTGTCTCACGGCATCGATGCTTGATTTCTTTACACTTTGCCTAAAATAAAAAAACATCACATGAAGTTTATCAAAATCATACTCGTTTTTATTACTTTTTATAGTTATGGAAATCCTCTTATAAATCCTCCAGCTGATCAGATTCATTGGATGAGTTTTGAAAAAGCTATTGAACTTAATAAAACCAATCCAAAACCTATTTTAATAGACGTGTACACTGAATGGTGTGGTTGGTGTCATAAAATGGACGCCAATACTTATTCAGAAAAAATCATTGTAAATTATATAAACACCTATTTTTATGCTGTAAAATTAGATGCTGAACAAAAAGAAAGCATCTTTTACAACGATCATACTTTTAAATTTATTCCAAATGGTAGCAGCGGCACACACGAATTGGCATCCGCTCTTCTAAATGGAAATTTAAGCTACCCTTCAACCGTTTTTTTTAACAAAAATCAAGAGTTAATCCAAGTTGTGCCTGGCTACTTAAAAACACCTATTATGGAAAAACTTCTTCATTACATGGGAGAAGAAATATACCTAACAAAAGATTGGGAAGAGTTTGATAAAGAATTTAACAGTAAAACCTAACCCATTCTGTAAGCTCCTTGATCTGAAATAATATAAAAGGGTATGTTAAATTTCTCACAAGTATCTATCCATTTTACCTGATGGTACTTATAATTAGAATTATCAATAATTATAGTTTTAGGTCTTAAAGAGATTATCATCCTTTCCATGTTTATCTTCGGATTGTTACTAATAATGAATACCATTCCTTTTTTAGATAGCAAGTCGTAAGACTTGGTTTTGTTAACCATCAGATAGGTCACACCTTTAAAAGCAAATACTTCATTAGTATCACATATCAATTCTTCAATATTATTTTGGAATCGATTTTCTTTTAACAGCAATGAATCTTTGTGATTTAGAATTGACTTCCCAAATATTCTTAATTTTTTAGCAGTTTGAACTGTGACCAAACTAGGTCCGTAATTGTTATACAAAAGCAGTTCTTCTTTTGTATATATTGTTTCTACTATGAACATGAGTTGACAAACGATGCACAAACAAAAAAAATGAGTAATTTTTTTATAGGAAATAGAATTGGCTAGATACCAAACACCATAAAGTAAAACATAATAACTTAACACATGAGTGATTCTGATTTCAACATCTTTCAGAATCCATTGAGAAAGAGATGAAAAAAACTGTATAACTTGTAGATAAAAAGAAATAAAATTATCGTACCAAACTTCTAGGTGAACACTCTGCACATTGATGATCACTTTAATCAGCACAAGAATACCACCATATAATACCACGGGTAACAATGAGACCGCAAAGAAATTGGTAAGTAAAAAGTGTAATGGTACTTGATGAAAATAAAATAAGGTAAGACCTAAAACTCCTAATTGTGCAACAAAAGACACCAATAATATATCCACAAAATAAAGGATTACCTTGATCTTTAGGGTTACATGCTTTGAAAATAAAGGGTAAAAAGTTACAATGGAGATGACAGCAAAATAACTCAATTGAAAACCAATGTCAAAAATGTAATTGGAATCAAATAAGAGTAAAATTAACATTGAGGTCACTAAGGCCTCAAAGACCAATCTGTATCCCTTTTTTAATTTTGTCAAAGTAAAAAAACTAAACATCAACACTGACCTTACCACTGAACTAGACAAACCTGAAAAAACAGCAAAACTCCACAAACAAATCAAGACCATACAGACGTATACATAGTTGCCATATTTTAAGCGTTTCACAAAACCAAAAGTAAATAGAAGCACAAAGTACAAAATCCCGATATGCATCCCCGAAATCGCAATAATATGAACAACCCCTGAATCTGTAAAAGAAGTTTTTATTTCTTGAGTAACACTACTTTTGTCTCCTAATAACATCGCTTTCATCAACACTACTGTGTTGGTTGATAAATTTGACTCTTCAAGAGTTTTTGAAAGTGATGACCTAAACTTTTGAAGCGTAACCAACAAAGAATTATCCTCACCTAACTTAACATAACGTCCTTCTAATTTTATTTTTGCGTAGACATGCTGTCTTATTAGATATCGTTTATAATCAAAATCATAGGGTGAAACTGGAGCGTTGATACTCCTTAGAGTTGTTTTACAAACAAAAACATCTCCAACTTTTAAATCATTCTCGACAGAAAGTGGAAATTCAATTAGGACCTTACCCTCTACTTGGGTATCATTGATCATATGTAATTTTCCATAAAAACGCTCACTTACCTTCGTACTTTTTAACTGCCTACAAATGGTCAGTTTTGCTGTAATCGACTGATCAATAAATCTAAAATAATGACTCTCCTTTGATAAATCATTATTATACAGCTGAGAAAACCAGCTCATGCACATACCAAACATGCAAATGAGTATAAAGTAAAAGAGGTGCGAAAAATATTTATGCATCATAAAACGATGTAATAAAAACATCAACACGATTATGACCAACAAATAAACAACAAGAAATCTTAAACTTCCCTGTGGAAATAGAATCCCCAAAAAAACACCCATCAACAACTGAAAAGGTATGTAACTGACCAACAACTTCATAGCATTATGAAGTTAGTCTTTTTTTTATTTTAAAAGAGCTGATGCTAATTTATCTGAGGCGCCTACTCCCCCTAATTTTTTATGCAAAGCTTCATAATCCAATAGCATATTAGACCTACCATTTCCTTGCAAAATTTT
>NZ_JBDNAI010000128.1:0-6668 GCF_039768515.1 Wenyingzhuangia sp. | reverse complement strand
TTTCAAACTAAGCAAATATAGATAGTAAAATTCAAATGACAAACTAATTTAATGGTATTTTATTTACAATCCGTTTTATTTATCTTTACCCTTAATCTTATGTACTTTTATAATGATATACAACTCCGTAGACTGTGTTATTTTTGGATTTAAAAACGAAAAATTAAAAGTTCTTTTGATCAAGCGTAATAATGAGCCTCAAAAAGGATTGATGGCCTTACCTGGTGATTTTTTAGACTCTAGCATTAGTATCTATGACAGTGCCAAGAACACACTCAAAGAGCTCACTAATCTAGAGAATATTTACCTAGAACAAATCAGGGCATTTGGAGAAATAGATAGATATCCAGATAAAAGGGTGATCACCATTAGTTACTATGCATTAATCAATATTGAACATTACTCTCCGCAACCAGGATACACTGCAGAAAAGCTTGAATGGTGTGATATAGACTCGCTTCCAAATCTGGCTTTTGACCATAAAGAAATTATCAAAAGTGCACATAAAAGATTAAAAATTAGAGTGGGAAATGAACCTATTGGATTTAACTTGTTGCCTGAATGTTTTAGCTTAACCAATCTGCAAAAGGTCTATGAGGCTATTTTACAAATAGAGTTAAACAAGCGAAACTTTAGAACAAAAATCAACCAAATGAAACTTTTGATCGATACAGGTAAAAAACAAGAAAATGTAGCTCATAAACCTGCAAAACTTTATCGTTTTGATGAAAAGATATACCAAAAACTCAAAGAAAATGGGTTTTACTTTAACATATAAAACCCAAAAAAGAGTAAACTCTAATTTGGGTTTTTTTATAACTTCACTATGAAAACACTAATGAGGTAACTTATTCTTGAAAATCCCGTAAACATAAGTACCGAGCATCGCAAAACCAATAACAATTAATATTCCGTAAAACCCTGCTCCTACTAATGTAAACATGGGTCCTGGACAAGCACCAGCTAACGCCCAACCCAATCCAAAAATGATCCCTCCAAACAAATATCTTTTGATACTTTTTTCTTTGTCATCAAATTTTACGGGTACTCCATAAAAAGACTTAATATTCTTCTTTTTGATAATAGCAGTCATCAAAACACCAAAGAACAAAGCTACACCTATAATTCCATACATGTGAAACGCTTGGAAATTAAACATTTCATAAATTCTAAACCATGAGGCTGCCTCTGATTTGAACATGGTAATACCAAAGATTACCCCTATACTTAAATATGCTAAATTTTTCATAATTCTCTAGTTAAAAAATAAAAGGAAACAAAACGTGAATCATAAATAATCCACCTACAAAAAAACCAACTACAGCGATTAGCGAAGGCAACTGTAAATTACTCAATCCTGATATCGCATGACCCGAAGTACAACCTCCAGCATAACGAGCTCCAAAACCTACTAAAAACCCTCCAATGGCCAATAGCAAAATACTTTTAACACTGTAAGCCTCAAAAATCTCAATAGGTAAATATGAGGTAGTTGAACTATCTATTCCGTATTCTTGTAAACTTAATATTGTTTCGTTACTGATGGCAACTCCAGAGTGACTACTTAAGAAATGACTTCCAATGAAACCTCCTACAACAGCTCCAGTCATCACGAGTAAGTTCCATTTTTGTGATTTCCAATTAAAATCAAAAAAATCTGTTTTTTTACCTGCACCGCAAATCGTACATAAAGTTCTAAGGTTTGAGGACATACCAAAACTATCTCCCATCATCAACAATAAAAACATTACAAAAGCAATTAACCCTCCTGAAACGTACCAAGGCCATGGGTCTAAAATAAAATTCATCATATGGTAATTATATCTAAGATTATACTTAATTTGTACACAAATATACTTTTAAAGTAACAAATATGAGTAACAATTGTTACAAACACAACTAACTGCAAATCATGAAGGTAATAATAGATAGTTTTTATCATACCCTAACTTGGATTATCAAAATGATTACTTTTCAAACACATTGGTATGAAAATTACTTTTGGGGACTACTTGTCATCTCTTTTGTGATCTGGCTACTTGAGATAGCTATACCTTGGAGAAAGAACCAAAGCATCTTTAGAGAAGATTTTAAAATTGATTTTTTCTATATGTTTTTTCATTTCTTTATTTTCGCACTTTTCATTAATGGATTTTACGCAACCATCAACAACTCGTTTGAACAATACGGGGTGACGACTAGAAGTCTTACGCTGATAGACTTGAACCATTTTGGTACTGCTCAAAAATTGATTATCTTCTTTATCATCAGTGATTTTTTTCAATGGTTTACGCATATTCTTATGCATAGAGTACCTTTTCTATGGAGATTTCATCAAGTTCACCACAGCGTAAAAGAAATGGGGTTTGCAGCTCATTTCCGATACCACTGGGCAGAAAATATCATCTACAAACCGATGAAAACAATAGCAATAATGGTCATAGGTGGTGTGGAACCAGAACAAACATACATTATACACTTTATGGCGATTATCCTAGGTCACCTAAACCATTCTAATTTAAATATCACATGGGGACCTTTAAAATATATTTTCAATAATCCTGTCATGCATTTGTACCATCACGCACAAAAATTACCAGAACACAAAAAACATGGAATGAACTTTGGCATTAGTCTTAGCCTATGGGATTATATTTTCAACACTCATTACCTTCCAAAAGTGGATGAAAATTTAAAATTAGGGTTTAAAGGAGATGACTCTTTCCCGAGATCTTTTGTTAAGCATTTGTGGATTGGACTTCCGAAAACAAAAAAATAAAATAAACAGCAAAAAAAATTCAATATTTATTTACAAGCAATGACTAACCCTAAGTATTTTCATTTCTTTAAAAATAACATCAAAGATATTTCTGCTCCAGAAAAGTTCACCTACCCTTTCTATTATGACCCTCACCCGCTGAGTATCATGGCCACAAAAGAAGTTCAAGCGTATTTGATGATGCAAACCGATTTTAATCATCACTTTGAAAATACTGGAAAAATGTTCGGTGTTTTAGTCGTTCAAACCAAAAACAATGAAATCGGATTCTTGGCGTCTGTATCTGGTAAACTAGCGGATACCAATACTCATAAATACTTCGTGCCTCCAGTTTTTGATATGTTACCCAAAAAAGGATATTATAAAACTGAAGAACACAAACTAAACATATTGACACAGAAAATAGAAACATTAGAAAAAGCTGAAATTTACAACCGCTTAAAAAGATCTCTAACCAAAACCATAGAAAAGGCTGAGGGTGAGAAGAATTCGTTTCGACTAAAAATGATCGAAGCCAAAAAAGAACGAAAAGAAAGGAGAAAACAAATAAGAAGAGAATTTGAAGGAAACAGATTACAAGAAAACTTAAAAACATTAGACCAAGAAAGTATCATATTCAAACTTAAAAAAAGGGACCTATACAAACAATGGGATCGTAAAATCGTTCAAGATCAAAAAGAATTGAGCACTTATGAAGATGAAATCACGAAATTACAAATGTTACGAAAAGAAAAGTCAAGTTCACTACAGAGATATCTTTTCCAGCAATATCAGTTTCTGAACAAAAAAAAGGAAGCAAAAAATTTGCTGTCTATTTTCGAAGAAACTTCTTTACAAATCCCCCCTGCAGCCGCAGGGGAATGTGCCGCACCGAAATTGTTACAATATGCCTTTCAAAATCAGCTTACTCCTATCTGTATGGCTGAGTTTTGGTGGGGGAAATCTCCAAACTCTGAGATACGAAAACACAAGATTTTCTATCCTGCTTGTCAAGGAAAGTGCAAACCAATTCTCAACCATATGCTAAAAGGGATGTTACTAGATACTGACCCTTTACTCAAAAATCCTGCAATCGGTAAAGAATTAGAATACCTTTACGAAGATCAATATATGGTTGTGGTCAATAAACCTTCTGAATTTTTGTCTGTACCTGGGAAAACAATTGATGATTCGGTTTATTTGAGAATCAAACAAAAATATCCAAAAGCCACAGGACCGTTGATTGTCCACAGATTAGACATGTCAACCTCAGGCATCATGATTTTAGCTTTAGATATAGATACTTACAAAAAATTACAACGTCAATTTATCAAAAGACAAGTTAAAAAACGCTACCTCGCTATCCTTGACGGCATCGTTGAAAGAAACAATGGAACAATCGAACTTCCTTTAAGGTTAGATGTTGAAGACAGACCTAGACAACTAGTTTGTTACGAACATGGAAAAAAAGCCAAAACCATATGGAAGGTTATCGACAGGACTGAAAACAAAACCAAGATTCACTTATACCCAATTACGGGTAGAACACATCAGCTTAGGGTCCATGCCTCTCATCCAGAAGGACTAAACACACCGATCATTGGCGATGATCTATATGGATCTAAAGGTCGTCGACTTTTATTACATGCAGAACACATCACCTTACATCATCCAGAAACAAAGGAAGAAATATCGTTTAGTGCTAAAGCATATTTTTAATATCCTATCCTTTGAAATCGAAACTCGTTTCAATCACGGTCTTAGAACTTCCACCAACAAATAATCTAAACAATCCAGGCTCAACTGTAAAAGCTCCATTATTATTGTAAAATCCTAATTCTTTCTCTGTCAAGGTGAAAGATACGGTTTTAACTTCGTTGGGTGCTAAAGAAACCAATTCGAATCCTTTTAGCTCTTTAACAGGCCTAGTTATACTTGCGTGTACATCTCTAATGTAAAGCTGAACAACTTCCTTTCCTGTTAATTTTCCTATATTCTTAACATCTATCTTAACAGAAATTCCGTTTGCTTTAGGTTTAACTACAAGATTTTCATACTCAAACTGAGTATAGCTCAAACCATGTCCAAAAGGATACAAAGCACTATTTTTTTCATCTTGGTAATGAGACCAAAATACCACATCAGGAGCAGGCAGAGTCGGTCTTCCAGTATTTTTATAATTGTAGTACAATGGCAACTGCCCAACATTTCTTGGAAAACTCATCGGCAATTTTCCACTTGGGTTATAATCTCCATATAAAACTTCTGCAATTGCGTTTCCACTCTGAGTTCCTAACTGCCAGCATTCTAATATTGCTGGAATATGACGATCCGCCCAACTTAAAGTCAAAGGCCTACCATTGTTTAAAACCAATACAATATTTGGATTCACTTTATAAACTTCTTCTAGCAATTCTTGCTGAACACCAGGCAATCCTATATCAGTCCTACTTCTTCCTTCTCCGCTCTGAAAACCGTGTTCACCCAAAACCATAATAACGACATCTGCACGTTCAGCTGTTTTTTTTGCATCAGAAAAACCCTTCTTGTCGGTTGTATTTATTTTTACTTCTGTAATAAAATCTGGAGTACCCAAAATCAAATCAGCACCTTTTGAGTAGCTTATTTTGTTTCCATCATATTGAGACAAACCTTCTAGAACCGAAACAGCTGTGCCATCTTTTGCGGCTATTCTCCAGCTTCCTAGAGGACTTGTTTTATCACTAGCCAAAGCTCCAATTACAGCTATATGCTGACCTTTCTTTTTTAAAGGCAATAGAGAGTTCTCATTCTTTAAGAGTACAATAGATTTTTTTGCCATGTCCAAAGAAGCTTTTTGAATCTTCTGATGACCTAAAAGTTTTTCTTCACGTTCTTTGTTACAATATTTATAAGGATCGTCAAACAACCCTAACTCAAACTTTACTTGTAGAATTCTTGTTGCAGCATCATCAATTAATGCTTCCTCAACTTTTCCTTCTCTTACCAAATTGGCCAATTCATCAACATAGGCATTGGATTCCATATCCATGTCTGAACCTGCGTTAGCTGCTATCTCTGCTGCATGTTTTAAGTCCATCGCATGACCATGTTCTATCATTTCTGAAATAGACCCCCAATCTGAAACTACGAAACCATCAAAATTCCACTTTCCCTTTAAAATATCTCGTTGTAAAAACTTATTTCCTGTTGCAGGAACTCCATTCAACTCATTAAAAGAATTCATGAACGTTTTGACCCCGGCATCTATTGAAGCTTGAAAAGGAGGGAATATGATATTATATAAGGTAGAGGTTCCCACATCAACGGTATTATAGTCTCTTCCTGCTTCCGCAAAACCATAACCCGCAAAATGCTTTGCACAAGCTACAATGGTATGATCTTTAGACAAATCATCCCCCTGAAAACCTTTTACTCTTGCATAAGCGATTTTACTTCCTAAAAAAGTATCTTCACCTGCACCTTCCATCACACGTCCCCATCGGGCGTCTCTAGCAATATCAACCATAGGAGCAAAGGTCCAATTGATTCCTACTGCTGACGCTTCCAAAGCTGCCATCGATGCAGAAGTTTTTATCGCCTCTAAATCCCAACTTGCAGCCTCTGCTAAAGGAATTGGACTCAAAGTTTCGTATCCATGGATTACATCAAAACCAATAATCAATGGAACCCCTAGTCTAGATTCCTCAACAGCGATTTTTTGTACGGCTCTAACTTCATCAACACCTCTTACATTAAGCATGGAACCCACATAACCTTTACGCAAATCTTTATATTTCTTTGCAGCATCTCCCTGAATAGGTGTAGGTCCTGTTACATTCCAAAACCCATTGTACTGATTCATTTGACCGATTTTTTCTTCTAAGGTCATTTTGGCTAATAATACCTCTGTCCTTTCTTTTGCAGACAG
>NZ_JBDNAI010000025.1:0-3534 GCF_039768515.1 Wenyingzhuangia sp. | reverse complement strand
GGTTGGTCAGGTAGAGCTAAAGATTGGCAACGTTTTGAAGAAGTATCTCTAGTATTAGCTGGTTTAGCTACTCCTTTAGTACTTTCTGTACATACTATCGTATCTATGGACTTTGCTACTTCAATCAATCCAGGTTGGCACTCAACAATTTTCCCTCCTTACTTTGTAGCTGGAGCAATCTTTTCAGGATTTGCAATGGTACAGACCTTATTAGGAATTATGCGTAAGGTTACAAATATGGAGGAATATATTACACGTTTACATGTAGAGTACATGAACATTGTAATTATCTTAACTGGAGGTATTGTTGCGGTAGCATATGCAACCGAATTTTTTATAGCTTGGTATACGGGTTCTCCTTATGAAAATTATACCTATCTATCTGTAGGAGCTGCAACAGGTCCTTATTGGTGGGCTTTTTGGTCATTGTTAATCTTTAACATTTTTATTCCTCAATTACTTTGGTTTAAAAAGATAAGAAGAAGTTTTATTTGGTCATTTATTATCTCTATTGCCATCAATATAGGTATGTGGTTTGAGCGTTTCGATATTATTGCAATTGTATTAAGTAAAGGTCATTTACCTTCAACTTGGTGGAGATTCGAACCAACTTTTGTAGATGTAGGTATTTTTATTGGAACTATTGGATTTTTCTTTGTGCTGTTTTTATTATACGCAAGAACATTTCCAGTAATTGCACAAGCTGAAGTAAAAACAATATTAAAATCTTCTGGAGAATTTTACAAAAAAAGAAGAGCACAGGGTATTCCTTCAAAACCAGCAATAGTTGTTGCTGAATCAGTATCTAAGGAAGCTAACTCTGATAAAAACAAAGAAGAATAATTATGGAATCATCAAAAGTTATTCACGCATTTTACAATGATGATGAGGTGTTGTTAGATGCTGTAAAAGCAGTAAAGTCTGAACACCATCATATAGAAGAAGTATTTTGTCCATTTCCAGTTCATGGTTTAGACAAAGCAATGGGATTAGCTCCAACAAAGTTGGCAATTACTGCTTTCTTTTACGGAATTACAGGTTTATCATTTGCAATTTGGATGACAAATTATATGATGATTGAAGATTGGCCACAAGATATTGGAGGGAAACCAAGTTTTTCTTGGATAGAAAATATGCCAGCATTTGTGCCAATTATGTTTGAATTAACAGTATTCTTTGCTGCACACTTAATGGTTATTACTTTTTACATGAGAAGTAGAATTTGGCCATTTAAAAAAGCAGAGAATCCAGATCCTAGAACTACAGATGACCATTTTTTAATGGAAATTCCAGTTCATAATAATGAAGAAGCATTAACTTCATTATTAGCAAAAACAGGAGCTGTTGAAATTAATATAGTAGATAAGCACTAATAAAAGAAGAATGAAAAGTTTAAAATTATTTATTGCTTTAGTTGTGTTTGCAAGTATAATATCTTGTAATGACAGAAGAAAACCTCAGTTAGAGTACATGCCAGATATGTATGTATCTATACCTTACGACACTGATGATGCAAATGGTTTAAATGGAAAACCAGTAAATAGTAAGCCTGTTGCTGGTACTATTCCAAGAGGTGGTCATCCTGCTTATGATATTCCTGACACACCTCAAGGATATGAAAAAGCAAAATCTGAACTTAAAAATCCAATTGAAGCTTCCGAAACTAACCTAGAAAAAGGTAAAGAATTGTATTCAATTTACTGTATTTCATGTCATGGTAAAAAAGGAGATGGAAACGGATATTTAGCTCAAGCAGAAAAGTTTGAAGGGATACCAAGTTATAAGGATAGAGATATTACTGCAGGTTCTATTTATCACGTTATTTATCATGGTAAGAATTTAATGGGATCTCACTCTGGACAATTAACATATAACGAACGTTGGCAAATAATTCATTACGTAGAACAATTACGTGTTGATTTATTAAAATAATTACAAAAAGATAGATTACGAAAGATATGTATCAATTCTCAGGTAAATTAAAATCGCTCTCTATTATTCTAACTGTTGTTGGTTTAATAGGTATTGGATATAGCTTCTATACAGCTCCAAGTTCAATAGAGGAGGCTAAAGGAATCATTGCAAAACAATCATCTCATGGTGATGGTCACGGAAACACTCATGCTGATGCTGCACATACAGCTATTTCAGAAGCTGATTTACATCACGATGCTTCATCAGAAGCTGATTCACATCATGGAGTAGAGAATATGCATCATGAAGGTTCTGAAGAGGCAACCAACCATGAAGATCACAATGAACATGATGCACATGCAGAACATGATGCACATGCAGAACATGCATTTCATCAACTGCAAAATAAGCCTTGGTCTGCCTTATATGTTTCTTTATTCTTTTTCTTAGGAATTTCTCTTTTGGTGTTAGCATTTTATGCGGCTCAGCGAGTAGCGCAGTCAGGTTGGTCTATCGTATTATTTAGAGTAATGGAGGCAATTACTGCAAATTTAGTTCCAACTTCAATAATTATGGTGCTAGTTATTTTAGCAGCTTCAGTATTGCATGTAAATCATATGTTTCCATGGATGGCAGAAGGTGTTTTTGATCCTTCAAGCCCTAATTACGATGCAATAGTAGATGGTAAATCTTGGTGGATGAATGTTCCAGGATGGACAATCAGAAGTATTGTATACTTAGTAATTTGGAACACATACAGATGGTTTATTAGAAAAAATTCAATTGCAGAAGATACTGCGAACGATAATCAAAAGACATATAAGAAAAACTATAATGCATCTGTTATCTTTTTGTTCTTATTTATGATTTCAGAATCTATGATGTCTTGGGATTGGATCATGGGCTTAGACCCTCACTGGTTCTCTACATTATTTGGTTGGTACGTATTGGCTAGTTTGCTTGTAAGTGCTTTAACAGTTGTTGCTTTTGTTACTATTTATTTACGTTCAAAAAATGCAATACCTGGTATAAATGATAGTCATATTCATGATTTAGCCAAATTCATGTTTGGTTTCTCTGTATTCTGGACTTATTTATGGTTTGCACAATTCATGCTAATCTGGTATGCAGATATTCCTGAAGAGACAACATATTTTGTAGCAAGGTTTAATGAGTATAAATTACCATTCATTGCGATGGTTGTAATGAATTTTGTATTCCCTGTTTTATTACTACTTAATAGTGATTACAAGAGTATTCCATGGTTTGTTGTTATAGGAGGTATTGTAATCTTAGGTGGGCATTACATAGACATATTTGTAATGATTATGCCAGCAACAGTTGGTCCTTTTTGGTCATTCGGTATTGCTGAATTTAGTGCGCTTTTATTTTTCTTAGGAATATTTATTTACACAGTATTTAGTGCATTTGCGAAGGCAAATCCAATTCCAAAAGGAAATCCTTTCTTAGAAGAAAGTGAACATTTTCATTATTACAATATAGAACACAGAGGAGAAGGTTCAGGAGATCATCATTAATAAATTAAGAATTAAATAATTAAGAAAAGATATATATGCTAGCTCTATTTTATATTTTTATAGGTGTTGCAATGGGTGTAAG
>NZ_JBDNAI010000127.1:0-2551 GCF_039768515.1 Wenyingzhuangia sp. | reverse complement strand
TGCTTCTGGATTGACCAATGTTGTAAATTCGTCCAACACCTTTTCTCCATCAAAAATAAAGATAGAGATTTCGGTGATCTTTTGCCCCTTGTATCCATTTCCCGTAGTTTCTATATCTACAACTGCGTACCTTCTATCCAATCGTATTTTTTAAATCTGCAATGGTTTCTGTTGGGTTTTCTGCACCAAAAACATAGCTACCAGCAACCAAGACATTGGCGCCCGCTTCTATCAATGCATTGGCGTTTTTATTGGTCACACCACCATCAATTTCTATTTGACAGTTTGAACCTGTAAATTCAATAAGGTGTTTTAGTTGTGCGGTTTTTTTGTAGGTATTTTCTATAAAAGATTGGCCACCAAAACCAGGGTTTACACTCATAATACAGACCAAATCCAAGTCTTGAATAATGTCTTCTAAAACTGCAATCGGTGTGTGCGGATTTAAGGCAACTCCAGCTTTCATTCCTGCCGCTTTTATGGCCTGTACTGTTCTGTGTAAATGGGTACAAGCTTCGTAATGAACCGTTAAGATATTGGCACCTAAACTCGCAAAAGTTTCAATGTATTGATCTGGATTTACAATCATCAAATGCACATCTATTGTTTTTGTTGCATGTTTGGCGATGGCTTTTAAAACGGGCATCCCATAAGAAATATTTGGAACGAATACGCCATCCATAATATCAATATGAAACCAATCTGCTTCACTGTTGTTTACCATTTCGATATCGCGTTGTAAATTGCCAAAATCTGCTGCTAAAATTGAAGGTGCTATTAAATTACTCATCTGTTAGTTGTTGTGTGTTTAATACTGTAAAAATAGGGATAAAAACAAAAAACTCTCGAAATTAATTCGAGAGTTTTACAAGTTTTATTTACAATAATGTCTATCCAAGATAGGTCATTAAAATTTTACTTCTTGAGGTGTGCTTTAATCTTCGGATTGCTTTTTCTTTAATTTGACGAACTCGTTCACGTGTTAAGTCGAATGTTTCTCCAATTTCTTCTAGGGTCATTGGTTGGTGTTCTCCTAAACCAAAGTATAGTTTTACAACGTCTGCTTCACGGGGTGTTAGCGTTTCTAAGGCTCTGTTAATCTCTATACGTAACGATTCGTGTAATAATGTTCTGTCTGGATTTGGAGATTCTCCAGAATTTAATACATCGTATAAGTTAGAGTCTTCTCCTTCAATTAACGGTGCATCCATCGATACGTGACGTCCAGAATTCTTCATCGATTCTTTTACGTCGTTTACAGTCATGTCTAATTTCTTAGCAATTTCTTCTGCACTTGGAGGACGTTCGTTTTCTTGCTCTAAGAAAGCGTACATCTTGTTAATTTTGTTAATCGAACCAATTTTGTTTAATGGCAAACGAACAATTCTAGATTGTTCTGCCAATGCTTGTAAGATCGATTGACGAATCCACCATACGGCATAGGAGATAAATTTAAATCCTCTTGTTTCATCAAAACGTTTCGCAGCTTTAATTAGGCCTAAGTTTCCTTCATTAATTAAATCGGGTAAGGTTAGTCCTTGATTTTGGTATTGTTTTGCAACAGAAACCACAAATCGTAAATTTGCTTTTGTTAACTTCTCTAAAGCGCTTTGGTCACCCGCTTTAATCAACTGAGCCAATTCTACTTCTTCGTCTGCAGTAATTAAATCTACTTTACCAATTTCTTGTAAATATTTGTCTAAAGATGCAGTTTCTCTATTGGTTACCTGCTTTGTAATTTTTAGCTGTCTCATTGAAGTTTCAAAAAATATTAGGGGTTTACATCGATTCTCACTTCATTATACGTTTCAAATCTTTACTTTGTTACAAAACACGGGTATTTTTTTTTAAATATTTTGCGGATACTTTTTTTTTAAAAAAAAGAGACCATTAACGGTCTCTTAGGTTGTTGTATTAAATTTATTTTTTAGAATAAACCATTGATTTGCGCATCGATTCTGTCGATGATGTAGCCTAAATCTTCTTGATTGTCTACAAAATCTAAATTGTCTACATCGATGATTAATAACTTTCCTTTGGTGTATGTTGATATCCACGCTTCGTACCGTTCGTTTAATCTACTTAGATAGTCAATGCTGATTGAGTTTTCATATTCTCTCCCTCTTTTGTGAATTTGACCTACCAAGGTAGAAATGTCTGCACGTAAGTAGATTAATAAATCGGGAGGTGTTACTAGTTTTTCCATCAATTCAAACAAAGAACTATAATTGCCATAATCTCTATTGGTCATTAGTCCCATTGCATGTAGATTTGGGGCGAAAATATGTGCGTCTTCATAAATAGTTCGGTCCTGAATTATTTTCTTGCCTGTTTCGCGCAATTCTAGTATTTGACGAAAACGACTGTTTAAGAAATAGACTTGTAAATTAAATGACCAACGTTCCATTTCTGAGTAAAAATCATCTAAATAAGGATTCTCATCAACAGATTCGTAATGAGGTTTCCAGTTGTAATGTTTGGCTAAAAGTTTTGTGAGCGTAGTTTTACCTGCGCCAATATTTCCTGCAATTGCAACGTGCATAAATTAAAT
>NZ_JBDNAI010000126.1:0-13763 GCF_039768515.1 Wenyingzhuangia sp. | reverse complement strand
GGTTCCTAGCGAAGGCATTTGCCATACGACTTTAGGCAACATTCTAAAAGCAACTACAATTTGGAGGTTGGCATTTAAAGCTTTTAGAGTGCTTAAAAATGAGTCGTCTTTTAGATTTGTAGGCTGTAAAACAGTTAAGCCGTTAGATTTTGAAAACACTTTTACAGCAGATTCATTAATTTTTTGTCCACGTCCCGATGGACGGTCAGGAGCCGTAACCACTCCGACTATGGAATACTCATTTTGGATAAGTTTATCTAAAATAGGTACTGCAAATTCAGGTGTCCCCATAAACACAATTCTAAGGTCTTCTTTTTTCATGACGTTTTGAGTTTATATGTATTTCTGTCTGTAAGTTCTATTAAACCTCTTTCCAAAAGGGAAGTAAGTAAAATTGTTAGTGTATCGGAATCAAAGGTACTTAATGTTTCAAGTTTTCGTGACGAAAGGGGTTCAATTTTTAATAAATTTAGAAGTGTATCTATATCACTTTCAGAAAACGAATTACGTTTTGATTGGTCTAGACAACTCGAACAGATACCACAGCGTTTAGAATTTTTTTCTTCAAAATAAGACAGTAATTTTTGGCTTTTACAAACACCATCATTTTTAATATAATCAAAAACCGTCTGCAGTTGTGCTTTCTTTAAATCGTGTTGTTGTGTAACAATTTTTGATATGCGATGAATGGTTTTATCATCTTCTCGAGGCTCAATAAAGATGATTTGTGCATCTGTTTTTGAGGCTTCAAATTGAATAATTTCTGCCTTGTGTAGTGCTTTGAGTTCTGAAATTACGACAGCTTCTTCGAGTTTTGTTTTTTTGGCGATTACTTGTGTAAAAATTTCTGTTGAATGGTCAAAAACTCCTTCATAACTTCGTAATATAAGTTTTATAATTCGTGCTTTTTTTGGATGCTTTTCGATGTAATTGAATAAGGCAGTATTCCCAATTTTAATTTGTATGAAGGCTGTGTTTTTGAACCGTTCTTCTAACGAAATTACACTGGTTCGGTCCAAAATCTTGAGCGCATTATATGTTAATATTGAAGGCAAGTTATAGGTCGAACAAAATTCTTTGAAGTTAAAACTATGGGTTGTATCAATTCCTTCGCCATAGGAGATTTGAAAATAATTACAAAGTCGTTTATATACTTTTTTTAAAACTGCCGTATCAGGTAGGGTAGTGATGTATTGGTTTTTGGAATTCATTTCATCTACCGTATTTCTAAGAATAACTGCATAGGCATTCTCGTTATTACGTCCTGCACGCCCAGCCTCTTGATAATAACTTTCTAGGCTTTCGGGTAAATTATGATGAATCACAGTTTGAACATTGGCTTTGTCAATTCCCATTCCAAATGCATTGGTGGCGACTATGACTTGATTTTGATTGTTTGTCCACAGTTCAAATTGAGTGTCTTTTTCTTTTGAGTTTAAACCTCCGTGATAGAACCCGCTAGTAATTCCTTTGGTGTTTAAATAGTTTGAAATTTCTAGGGTTGCTTTTCGGTTCCTTACATAGATAATTGAAGGTCCCGAATATTTTTTTAAAATCTGAACGGTTTTGAAATATTTATCCTCACAATCTAAGGTCAAATATGCCAAGTTAGGACGGTGAAATGACGTTTTGAAAATCTGAGGAGCAATACAGTCTAATTGAACACAGGTATCCTCTACGACCTTAGTCGTAGCTGAGGCCGTAAGTCCAATCACGCTCACGTTTGGGTGCAATGTTCTAATAAATTTGATACTGCGATATGCTGGCCTAAAATCATGACCCCATTGACTAATGCAATGTGCTTCATCTACAGCAATCAAATTAACATTCATTTCTTTGATACGCTTTTGAACTAAATCTTGCTGTAATCGTTCTGGTGAAAGGTATAGAAATTTATAATTTCCGAAAATACAATTATCCAACATACGGTCCACATCCTCATAACTCAGTCCACTAGTTAGTGCCATAGCTTTAATCCCTTTTTCTTTTAGAGTATTAACCTGGTCTTGCATTAATGCAATTAGTGGCGAGACGACAATACAGATGCCTTTTTTAAGTAGTGCTGGGATTTGAAAACACACCGACTTTCCTCCGCCTGTTGGTAATAGTGCAATACAATCGTCGTTGGTTAAAACAGCTTCGATTATTGCTTCTTGCTGGGGTTTAAATTCAGAAAATCCCCAGTAATGTTCCAATATTTCAATTGGATGCTTCATGCATTAGGCGTTAAATAATTTTCAATAAAGTCTATGCGTGATTCAACAGTTCCAAAGGGAATGTCAATACAAGTATAGCCGTATTCCGCATAGGTTTTGACCAAAAACTCGTGAATATCAAGTGCTTGTTCAAAAGATTCATAGCGCTCATTGTCTTGAGTATAAATAGCTTCCCAAGGCTTTAAAATAAAAACTTGATCGTATTTATGTTGCGTACAAACTGTTTTAAAGGATTCTGGGTATGGGCTGTCTAAATAGTCTAAATAAGCCACGACATCGGGCAGTCCACGATCAAAAAAAACATAATTTTCTGAGCGTGTTTCTGAGTTTAAAAATTGGTTTTGACGCCCTAGTAAAAGTTGTTTGCTAAATAATAAAGGATCTTCTAAAAATAATTGTTCAATGCCTTGTTCTTGAGCTTCAAGAGTAATTTGTCTAGAGATTTCATCCATGCAATGGTAACCTTTAGCTTTTAAAGCAGTAATTAATGTTGTTTTTCCTGTTCCAGGTCCTCCAATAAGTGCTATTTTTTGAGTATTCAAGCTATTTTTTTTAATTACTGTAAAATTCGTGATTTAAAAGGGAAATAAAAAATCAGATATAATGTATATTTGTAATCTTACATTAAAACAATGGTTAACCCTACAAACTCAGAAGAATTTTATAATAATTTAAAAGAAAAACTCCAGGATACTTCCATGTGGCCAACCGAGTACTTATATAAATTCATAATTAAATCAGACGTTTCCAAAATCAAGTTAATAGACGGTATTTTTGATAATATGGGTGCAGTTATAAAAACAAAGCCTTCAAAGAATGGAAATTACACCAGTATTTCTATTAATGTTGTGATGAAAAACCCTGACGCTGTAATTCAAAAATATAAAGCGGTTGGAAGTCAAGTCGAAGGTGTGATATCACTATAAAAAACAGGATTTAAATCAACTTCTAAATTAGCAGTATACTGATACTATTTTTTTGTATTTTGCAAACACTTAATTAATTAAACCAAAGATTGCCTACATGACAGCTTTAACAGATCAACTAGAATATAATACAGAGCGAGAACATTTAATCATTCCTGAATATGGACGACATTTACAGAAAATGATTAATCATGCTGTAGCTCAAGAGTCAAAAGAGGAGCGCAACCGCTTAGCAAAAGCTATAATTTCTGTTATGGGTAACATGCAACCACATTTAAGAGATGTGCCCGATTTTCAACATAAATTATGGGATCAATTGTTTATTATGTCGGATTTTAAATTAGATGCGGAATCTCCCTTTGATAAACCCACAGAAGAACAGTTAAACCTTCGTCCAGAACCCCTAAGCTATCCACAAAATTTCCCTAAGTACAGGTTTTATGGAAATAACATTAAAACGATGATAGATGTAGCTAACACTTGGGAAGCTGGAGAAATGAAAGATGCTTTACAGTATACCATCGCTAATCACATGAAAAAATCATTTTTAAATTGGAATAAAGATACGGTAGAAGATGTGGTTATTTTTGGTCACTTGTTTGAATTGTCAAATGGTAAAATCGACTTACGAGATAGTAAAGAGCCACTAAGTGAAATTTCTAGTTTACTTAAAGTGCAACGTAAATTTACAAACCACAAAAAAACATCTAAAAAGAACAATAACCAACGTAACCGTAAACGCCATTAAATATGGACTTCGTTTAGAACTCGGGATTACTAACCACTAATTTAAACCACACACTATTGAAAACTTTTAAAATTGAAGGCGGCCAGCAATTAAAAGGAGCCATCCAACCTCAAGGCGCAAAAAATGAAGCGCTTCAAATTTTGTGTGCAGTGATATTGTCTCCTGAAAAAATTACAATCCACAATATCCCAGATATTATTGATGTCAATAAGCTTATTATTTTATTGGGTAAACTTGGTGTTAAAATTGAAAAACTAGGCAAAGGGAGTTATTCATTTCAAGCTGATGAAATAAACCTAGAGTATTTAGAAACCGAGGCTTTTAAGGTAGATGGTCGTGGATTACGAGGGTCAATTATGATCGTTGGACCATTACTTGCACGATTTGGAAAAGGTTATATTCCTAAACCAGGAGGAGATAAAATTGGTCGAAGACGTTTAGATACGCATTTCGAAGGGTTTATTAAACTCGGCGCAACTTTTAGATATAATCGTGAAGATCATTTTTATGGTGTTGAAGCAAAAGAACTTAAAGGTACTTATATGTTGTTGGATGAAGCTTCTGTTACAGGAACAGCAAACATTGTAATGGCTGCTGTATTGGCTACAGGAACTACGACGATTTATAATGCGGCTTGTGAACCTTATCTTCAGCAGCTTTGTAAAATGCTCAATAGAATGGGAGCGAAAATTTCGGGTATCGGATCAAACATGTTAACTATTGAAGGCGTAAAATCTCTAGGGGGTACAGTACATACGATGTTGCCAGATATGATTGAAATTGGCAGCTGGATAGGGTTAGCAGCGATGACTAAAAGTGAATTAACCATTAAAAATGTAAGTTGGGATGATTTAGGAGTTATTCCAAACGTGTTTCGAAAACTAGGTATCACCATCGAACGTAAAGGGGATGATATTTTTATTCCTGCCCATACTGATGGGTATGAAATACAAAATTATATTGATGGCTCCATACTAACCATTTCTGACGCGCCTTGGCCAGGATTTACTCCCGATTTGTTAAGTATAATTTTAGTGGTTTCAACACAAGCGAGAGGTAGTGTTTTGATTCATCAAAAAATGTTTGAAAGTCGCCTGTTTTTTGTAGATAAATTAATAGATATGGGGGCAAAAATAATTCTTTGCGATCCGCACCGTGCCTCTGTTATTGGGCATGATTTTAAATCGAGCTTAAAAGCAACAACCATGACTTCTCCAGATATTAGAGCAGGAGTTTCTTTACTAATTGCGGCCCTTTCTGCCAAAGGCACTTCTACAATTCATAATATAGAACAGATTGATCGTGGATATGAAAATATTGATGATCGTTTACGCGCCATAGGAGCTAAGATTGAGCGGATCGATTCCTAACTCAAGGGTATTGAAAAACAGTAGTGTTTAGAGTAACGATTACTATATCATATGAACTTAGAAAAAGACCTTCAAATCCGTAGTCAACACAGTTGTGAACTTTGTAAGGCTACTGAGACTCTATCTATTTATACGGTTCAACCTTCTAAAAATATAAATCTTACCGACAGTATTTACGCGTGTCAGACCTGTATCTCTCAAATCGAAGATTCCAATTTAATTAATTCAAACCATTGGCGTTGTCTTAATGACAGTATGTGGAGTGAATTTCTTCCTGTTCAAGTTATGGCTTGGCGAATGCTTAATCGTCTACTATCTGCGGGTTGGTCACAAGATTTATTAGATATGATGTACTTAGATGACGATTCATTAGCTTGGGCAAAAGCTCTCGGCGATGGTGTCGATGAGGCCGCTAAATTGATTCATAGAGATGTTAATGGAGTGGTTTTAGAAGCTGGAGATAGTGTGGTTCTTATTAAAGATTTGAAAGTTAAAGGGACAAGCATGGTTGCCAAACAAGGCACAGCAGTGCGACGAATTGCTCTAGATTATGAAAATGAAACTTATATAGAAGGAAAAATTGACGGTAAACACATCGTTTTGATTACTCAATATGTCAAAAAGCTTTAGGTTTTGCCTAAGGCTTCCTTATAAGTTGTAAGACAACGTTCTCTAGCAAATTTATGATCAACCATTGGAGTAGGGTATGTTAAGTCTTGGTATTCTGGAAGCCATTTTTTAATATATGCGTGCTGTTTGTCAAAATTAGTCACTTGTGTGGTTGGGTTGAAAATTCTAAAGTAAGGGGCGGCATCAACACCACATCCAGCAACCCATTGCCAATTACTTACATTACTAGACAATTCAAAATCGTGTAGTTTTTCGGCAAAATAAGCTTCACCCCAACGCCAATCGATCAAGAGGTGTTTACACAAAAAACTACCTACAAGCATACGTACTCGGTTGTGCATAAATCCAGTTTGGTTCAATTCGCGCATTCCTGCATCTACAAGAGGATAACCCGTATTACCAGCACACCATTGGTTGTATTCTTCCGTATTATTACGCCATTTAATAGCGTCATATTGGGGTTTAAAACTCTGAGTGACGGTATGTGGAAAATGCCATAAAATTTGCATGAAAAATTCACGCCATATTAATTCTTTTAAAAACGTGTTATTTTCATGTTGAATGGCTTTGAAAACAATTTCTCGAACACTTACCGTTCCAAAACGCAAGTGAGGACCTAGTTTTGATGTTCCATTAACGGCAGGAAAATTTCGGGTAGCTTCGTAATTTTCGATGACAGCACTATCAACATTATAAGGCGCTATTTTAATAGGATTGGGTTCAAACCCCATGGCTCCTAAATCAATCCAATTATATGCTGTTGATTTGAATGTATGTTCAAGTAAATTTTCTGAAGTAAAACGATCACAATGTCCGCCATCAAAGGCTGCTAACCATTTTTTAGAAAAAGGCGTGTAGACTTTATATGGCAGTCCATCGTCTTTAGTGATTTCATTTTTCTCAAAAATCACTTGGTCTTTAAAGGTTTTAAAACTAATGGATTTTGAGTTTAATAACTCAGATATTTTTTGATCTCTTGCTATGGCATAAGGTTCATAGTCATGATTGCAGTAAACAGTGTTCACTTCGTATTGATCTGTGAGTTGATTAAAAACATCTTCGGGCGTTCCATGGTAAAGTGATACACCACTTCCATGTGCTTGTAAATGCGTGTTTATATCTGAGAGTTGTTGATGAATAAACTCAACTCTTGCATCATTTTTTGGTAAAGTATCAAGAATAGCTGTATCAAAAATAAAAATTGGAAGTACAGCGGTATTAGCCTTCAAAGCTTCAAACAACCCATGGTTGTCATGCAGTCTTAAATCTCTTCTAAACCAGAATATGGATAGTGATGCTTTCATTTATAGTCTCCAAATAATTCAATTAATTTCTTTTGTCTGTAAGCGAAAATTTCTTCCAGTTTAGGTTTTACTAAAAATGGATGTACAAGTTGGCCAAGCCATCCCATAGGAACCTTATAATCTATGATGTCTTCCATCTCAACACCACCATCAATAGCTTTAATGAAATGTTTGTGATGCCAAAGTACATACGGACCAAAGCGCTGTTCATCTACAAAATAGTGGCGTTCTTTTAACTGCGTAATTTATGTGACCCATTTGGTTTTTATACCTAAAATATGGGTGACGATATATTGAATAATTTGCCCTGCGTACATCGGACGGTCGACTCCTGAAATAATATCGAAACTCATATATGCTGGAGTAATAGATTTTAGATTTGCAGGATTAGAGAGAAATTCCCATGCTTTTTCTATGCTAATAGGTAAATTTTGTTTTTTATGGACTCGGTATAATTTCATTTAATTGAATATGGCGATGTATAAATTTAGAGAAGTGGCTAACACCAACCATAAACAATAGGGAAGTACATAGACACTTTTGTTTTTTAGTGTTTGTTTAAAGGTCACCAAAAAATAAAACATTAGAAGGGTTAAAAACACAAGATTTAATAAGCCAAGAGCGATCAAGTGTTGATTGAAAAATAAATAATTCCAAAACACATTTAATACAAATTGAATACTAAATAATACGATTATTTTTTTGGAGGAGTTAACTTGAACCAAATACGACATGTATACGGAAAACAAAAGCATTATACTACTCCAAGCTACACCAAAAACCCATCCAGGTGGCGACCATGGTGCTTGATTTAGAGTACTGTACCACTCTGATCGAGGGCCGTCATTCATTAACCACGTTCCAATAGCAAGAGCACCAAAATTAATTATGACAAAAAGGACTAAGCCTTTATAAAACTTCATTTAGGCGTTTAGTTTATCAATTTCATCTAATAACTCTTGTGCTTCTGCATATTTTGCATCACTAGCAGAACGATTTGTTGTTGAAAGTTCATGCCACTCAGACATTAATTTTTTGTAACGGTCTTGAAGTTTTTCAAGGGGTGTTTTTTTCTTAAAAATTCCAAACATAATTTTATTTAATTTGGCGGGTTATTTTACTACTTAGCGGTTTTGTTAGGGAATAGAAATAATCTACAAAATGCCCATTCTTATCAACTAAATATTTTTGAAAATTCCATTTCACTGAAGTGCTTTTCGTACCATTCAATGTTTTGTCTGTGAGCCATTTGTAGAGTGGATGTTGTTGGTCTCCTTTTACATCAATTTTTTCTGTCATTAAAAAAGTTACACCATAATTTTTCTTACAAAAAGACTGTATTTGTTCTGAATTTCCTGGTTCTTGGCTTCCAAACTGATTACATGGTACGCCTATGACCATCAATTTGTCTTGATACGTGTCATATAATTTTTGGAGATCCTCGTATTGTCCTGTAAAACCACATTCTGAAGCGACGTTTACAAATAAAATGTATTTTCCTTTGTAGTCATTTAAAACGATAGGAGAGCCATTAATACTGTTAATTTCAATGCTGTATAAAGACATAGTTTGAATATTTTTTGATTGAGAACAAGATGTTGATGAAAATATTAAATTTAAAAGTACTAATAATTTTAGAACTTTCAATTTTTATAATTTTAAAGACACAATTCCACAATCTAAATTAAAAATTTGACCAGAAATAGATTTAGATACATCTGAAAGTAAATATTCTGCCATCGCAGCAACTTCAGAAGGCTCTAAGTATTTTTTTAAGGGATGGCGTTGAATTGTACTTTCAATCATACGTTCGTTTCTAAGAAATTTAGCTGCAAGTTCTGTATCGGTAATGGTTGGTGCAATCGCATTCACTCTAATCTTAGGCGCTAAATCTGCAGCCACCGATTTTGTTAAGCCCTCAACAGCAGATTTTGCAGTAGCCACACTTGCGTGAAAAGGCATTCCTAATTTTGTAGCCACAGTACTAAACAACACAACAGAAGCAGAGTCTGATTGTAAAAGCGTTTTTGTGTAGGCTTGAATGGATTTAACTGCCCCAATAACATTGATTTCAAAATCGGTTTTAAAATCTGCGATACTTAACCTGTTAAAAGGCTTTAAATTTATACTCCCTGGGCAGTAAATTAAACCATCAGCTTGGTCAATTTCTGGTAATTCATCAACCACAACATCACAGTTGTAATGTGTTAAGTTTTCGTGTTGAATCTCAGGAGTTGAACGGCTAATATTAATTATTTGGTGTGTTGCAAGGAGACTTTCTGTAATAGCTTTACCAATGCCTTTACTACCTCCGATAATAATAATTTTTCTCATGCTTGTAATGGTCTACCTTTTAAACGTTTTTCAATTTTTTGTTTTATCGCTGTTAAGCGCTTCATAAGATCCATTAATTTTTGGTCTTTTGATGTTTTATAAATTTCATTTACACCCAGTATCAATGCTTTGACTTCTCTTGAAGCTTCGATGCGCTCACTAGTAGTTTTAAATGTAAGTGGTTTGAGTTCAAAAGCTTCTGCTTGTTTAACAACGTCCATAGTTATAGTTTTAAATAATTTTGTAATTCAGCAATTTTTGCTGAGGTATTAAAAGCGCCCCCATAAAATGCGGTCACAGTTGCTGAGGTATCATCTTTGATTCCTCTAGAGGATACACAAAGATGCTTAGCATCAATAATGACTGCTACATCATCAGTTCCTAGAATTCCTTTCAGTTCTTCTGCGATTTGATTTGTTAGGCGTTCCTGAACCTGAGGTCGTTTTGCATAGTACTGTACTATTCGATTTAATTTGGATAAACCGATCACTTTACCAGATGAAATATAGGAAACATGCGCTTTTCCAATGATAGGTACAAAATGATGCTCACAATTAGAATAAAATGTAATATCTTTTTCTACCAACATCTGGTTATATTGGTACTTATTATCAAATAACGCAATTTTAGGTTTATTTTCAGGGTTTAAGCCTGAAAAAATTTCATCAATATACATTTTAGCAACTCGTTCAGGTGTTCCTTTCAAAGAATCATCAGTAAGGTCTAAACCCATAACATCCATGATTTCCTCAAATAATAATGCAATCTTAGTTTTCTTTTCTTGGTCTGAGAGCTTAAAAGCGTCTTTTTTCATAGGAGTTTCAAGTCCCGTAAAAAGATGATCATCTCCAATTTCATGAATGGAAAAACCATTTAACATCTCTTCTTTATTTGTTATAACTTTAGTATTCATATTTTATTTTAACGCTTAGATATTTTATTATGTGTAATTTGACGTTGTCTCGTACATTTAAATCTTCCAGATTCAAAAGACCTTAGTTTTTGATGTTTTGTTTTCCTGCCTTGAACACGTGCACGCCATAGACGAAAACTTTTAGGTTTCATGTGCGTACGCATGATTTTTATCACCTCTTGTTCTTTTAAATTAAACTGGTGTTCAATGGCTTCAAAAGTGGTACGATCTTCCCATGCCATTTCTATTATTCGATCTAACTCTACTGTATTAAAACTCATGATACCGGTAGTTTGTAGCGTTCGTCGAATTGTATTTTTTCATCAATCAATGCTTTTAAGAATTTTTTATTTTCATCAAAACTCTTTGATTTTTTAAAATGAATGAATCTACCTTGTGCATGTATACTCATACCATCTATTTTATAAAATACAAGATGATAAAATGGAATTGCCCATGTGAAATTACGTTGTCCCTTAGTAATGTGTATCAAAATGCCTTCTTTTCGCATTTCGATATTAGCATAGTTGAGATCAGAAACTGTATTTAAAATGGAATTAAGGTTAGGACTGACTTTATCAACGATCATTCGTTTTGAACCTACACCACGGCGTTTAAAAGCTTCAAAAAAGGTGTAAGGTTTGCCTACAAAATTATCAAATAATTGTTTGTGTTCCTTGTTGTAGTATGTTGTATCTAGAACCATTGGTGATGTATATATTCCAAACATACACAAAGTTCAACTATTTAAAATAACAATTAAACAAATATTAACATTTATTATGGCGCTTTAGAATTTTTCTGGAGATTCAATTATTTGTGAAGCTCTTAGTTTCATAGCTATTAATTCCTCTTTAGAAAACTTATTTAGAACCGAATACATCATTTTCATTCTAAAATTTGCAGCCAGTTGTGGGCGTTTGTCATCAAGAAAATTCCAATATAGACTATTAAATGGGCAAGCATTTTCTCCTAAACGTTCCTTTACTTTATAAGCGCATCCATTACAATAATTACTCATTTTGTTGATGTAACTCCCTGATGATACATAGGGTTTAGTGGCAATCAATCCACCATCTGCAAATTGGCTCATCCCTCGAGTGTTGGGTAGCTGTACCCATTCTAAAGCATCAATATATATACCTAAATACCATTCGTCAACGGCATCGGGATGCGTTTGTGTTAATAACAAATAATTTCCCGTAATCATCAGGCGTTGAATGTGATGTGCATAGGCATTATCTAACGAATTATTGATGGTTTTATTCAAGCAGTTCATCTTTGTATCTCCCGTCCAAAAGAATTCTGGGATAGGATTGTGGTTATCAAGAGTATTTAATGCTTTGTATTGAGGCATTTGTGCCCAGTACATCCCTCGCATATATTCTCGCCATCCAATAACTTGCCTTATAAACCCTTCTACTTGAGAAATAGAAATCGCATCACTATTCGAGCGGTAGTGATCTAAAACAGCATCTATAATTTCTTTTGGGCTAATTAGCTTTAAATTCATAGCAAATGAAAGTCGCGAATGGAACAAATACACTTCTTCGGTGTGCAATGCGTCTTGGTAATCTCCAAAATGAACTAATAAATTTTGATTGAAATACGCCAGCTGTTCTAGCGATTGGTCTTTATTTATTGGATATGAAAATGTAGTTTCATCAAAACGGCCAATGGTTTCAATGTTACTAGCCACAATTGTTTTTAAAATAGTTTCGACAGGGTTTTTTAAGTGTAAAAAAGAGGGGATGCCTGGAGATCCTTTCCATTTGTTTCGGTTGCTTTTGTCATAATTCCATTCGCCACCTTCGGGGTTTTCACTTTCCATTAATATATGATGTTTTTTACGCATGTATCGGTAAAAACGTTCCATCAAAAATTGCTTTTTTCCTTCAAAAAACACAGAAAGTTCATCGCGTGTTGTGTAGAAATGTTCTGTATCTATTTCACTTGACTTGAAAGAAAGAGATGTGCAAAAGGCTTTAAGCTGTGCGTCTAACCGAAATTCATCCGGCGATTGGTACTGGAAATATTCAATGTTGTGCGTTAAAATAATATCATTCAGGTTATCTTCTAAGTTTTGAAGATTAGAGGCATCATCTAAGTTTAAATAAATAACATTATGACCTTGAGATTCTAGCTGTTTTGAAAAGGCACGCATAGCCGCAAAAAAACCAACTACTTTTTGAATATGGTGTTTAACATAATCAGTTTCCTGACGCATTTCGAACATACAATACACTGTTGAGTCAGAAACAGTGTTGTACCACGAATGTTGTATATTTAATTGATCTCCAAGAATAAGGCGAAGTGTTTTCATTTAAACTAATTTAATTTTGATACTATTTAGTATTCTACGCTGGGGTAAGCGCTTATTGATAGCTGTATTTTAAAATTCACATATAGAGAATAGAAACTTCTAACTGTGAAATTTTTTAGCGTTTGCTACTGCATTTTTTGCTACAATATTTTACAAATTCCCAGTTCTTTTCCCATTTTTTACGCCATGTAAACGGACGATCACATTGGACACAAATTTTGATGGGAAGAATTTTTTTTTTCACGTCTTAAAAGAATGTTATTTCTTAGGTCTTTGGTACTCAATACGTTGTTTGAGTGATGGAAGTGCATAGCCATCTAAACCATTAATAGCCACCACATTTGCTTTTGCTAAATTGACAAAACCATCCTCTTCCACAATATCATCTTTAATGTATAAGTCTTTGATTTCTGCAATCAGCTGAATAGTATTATTAGATTTAATTAGATATTCTTCGCAGTAGGTGAGCGCCATCTGAATTGGTGCCCCTTTTACAAAAGGTGCATGCCAATCGTTTTTATATTCTTCCTTAAGTTTTGTAATATCAAACTCAGAGATCCCTTTATCGTATTTAGCAGAGGTGTGGTGTGCTTGCTCAATGATGTCTAAATGAATGTGATTTACGGTAAATTGTCCAGTTTCTTTGATATTCTCGTAAGTATTTCTTGGGACATCAGATACAGGTCTAAATACAATACCCAAAAGAGGTGGGTTAGATCCTAAGTGGGTAACCGAACTGAAAACAGCCACATTAGCGACACCATCGTTTGATTTTGTCCCAATGAGGTTTGCCGACTTAAACCCCGAACAACTGTTCATCATGTTTATTCGGTAAACATGGTCTAAATCATCAAAATCTTGTGACCAATGACGTCTCCGCACCCGGATTGCATTACACCGCGCTGTTGACACCACAGGGCAAATATCTTGCAGATTTCTTCGTGTTGCAGCGGCCAGATGATCTGCTCATCGACGTGGCCACAGAGATTTGCTCCGGCC
>NZ_JBDNAI010000125.1:0-17963 GCF_039768515.1 Wenyingzhuangia sp. | reverse complement strand
GCCACAGTTGTGAATACAGACATAGATTCTTTTGAACAGCATATTCAAGATACATTGACCGCTGGTGATGGACTGTGTGATCCATCTGTAGTAAGAATGGTTGTCGAAGAAGCACCTAAGAGATTAAAAGAATTGATCGCATGGGGAACTGAATTTGACAAAACTTCACAGGGAGACTTCAGCCTAGGGCGAGAAGGAGGACACTCTCAAAATAGAATTTTACATCATAAAGATATCACAGGTCATGAAATTGCTCGTGCGTTATTAGCATCTGTAGAAAAAGCAGAGAACATTACTTTACTCGAGAATCATTTTACTATTGATTTCATTACAAACCATCATATTTTGAGAGCACAGGGTCATGAGAAAACTGTCACTCATAGAGATGAAATCACTTGTTATGGCGCTTATATCTTAGATGAAAAAACTCAAGAAATAAAAACAGTCCAAGCCAAAACAACACTACTTGCTGCCGGAGGAAGCGGACAAGTATACAGAACGACTACCAATCCCAAAATTGCTACTGGTGATGGTATAGCAATGGCCTACAGAGCCAAAGCAAAAGTAGAGGATATTGAATTTATTCAGTTTCACCCTACTGCCCTCCACCAAGAGCCAGCCCAATCTCCTGCGTTTCTAATTACAGAAGCTGTAAGAGGTGAAGGTGCAATATTACGAAACATTCATGGGGAACGTTTCATGGAAAAATATGATGAAAGATTAGAATTAGCCCCTCGAGATGTTGTGGCAAGAGCTATTGATACTGAACTAAAACTTACTGGTGAGGACTTTATATACTTAGATTGTAGCAAAATTGACAAAGACCATTTTGTAAACCATTTCCCTAACATTACCAAAAAATGTAAATCAATAGGAATCGATGTTCATAAAGATTTTATCCCTGTAACACCCGCCGCACATTATATCTGTGGAGGTGTCGTGGTAGACATCAACGGGCAAACTACAATTAAAAACCTATATGCTTGCGGAGAATGTTCTAGAACAGGGTTACACGGAGCAAACAGACTTGCTTCAAATTCATTGATCGAAGCTATTGTTTATGCACATAAAAGCTATGAACACATCATTTCAAAATTTGACCGTTTGTCTTTCAGAAAAGACATTCCAGATTGGGACGATACCGACACTTCTTTGAACGAAGAAAAAATTCTAATTACTCACACTAGAAAGGACATACAGACGATTATGAGTAATTATGTAGGGATTGTTCGCTCTGACATTAGATTGAAAAGAGCAGCTAGCCGCCTTGAAATTTTGTATCAAGAAAACAAAGAACTATACAAAAAGGCAAAACTTTCTGTTCCTATTTGTGAATTGAGAAATATGATTACCAATGCTTATCTGATCATCAAAGCATCAACGGAGCGAAAGGAAAACAAAGGTGGATTTTATAATCAGGATTTTAGCTAAGCGACAACATCTAAAAAAGTAAAAATCCCGAGTTATGCCTCGGGATTTTTTTGTATTAAGATTACTAAAAATGGTATTGAACTATTCTTGATACACACCCATATTGGCATATTTTTCAATACGTTCATTAACCATAGCATCAACTTTCTTTTTTCGCAATTCTGACAACAATTTAATAATGGTTTTTTCAACCGTAACATAAGTAGTTTCTCTATCAGAATGTGCACCTCCTAATGGCTCAGGAATCACTCCATCTACTAACTTTAAAGTATCCATATCTTTTGAAGTTAATTTTAATGCTGCAGCAGCCTTTTCTTTAAACTCCCATGAACGCCATAATATAGAAGAACAGTTTTCAGGTGAAATTACAGAATACCATGAGTTTTCCATCATCAACACTCTGTCTCCTACACCTATTCCCAAGGCTCCTCCAGAAGCTCCTTCTCCAATGATTATCGTAATAATAGGTGTTTTTAACACACACATTTCAAATATATTACGTGCTATTGCTTCCCCTTGTCCTCTTTCTTCAGCTTCTAGCCCAGGATAAGCTCCAGGAGTATCTACAAAAGTAACGACAGGTATTCCAAATTTCTCTGCCATACGCATCAAACGCAAGGCCTTTCTATATCCCTCCGGATTTGCCATACCGAAATTTCTATACTGTCGCATCTTGGTATTGATTCCTTTTTGTTGACCAATAAACATAATACTCTGGTCTCCTATTTTCCCTAAACCTCCGACAATAGCTTTATCATCCTTTACAGTTCTATCACCGTGAAGTTCCATAAAAGTATCTCCGGCCAATGCTTCTATATAATCTAGAGTGTAGGGTCTATTGGGATGCCTAGACATTTGTACTTGTTGCCAAGGGCTTAAGTTTCCATAGATATCTTTTTTAAGATTGAATATTTTCTTCTCAATCTCTTTGCAAGTTTTAGTCACATCAACTTCGCTTTCTGCACCAATTTTGGCACATTTTTCTAGTTGTTCTTCTAATTCTTTAATTGGTAATTCAAAATCCAAGTATTCCATCAGTATAAATTTTGGCTAAAAGCAAATATAGTAAGTTCTCCTGATTATCATTCTGTTTTATTTAGATTTTTAATCTACAATAAAACACTTATTATATGTCCGTATTTATTAATTTACTTAACTTCGGTATTACTAATAATGATGTATTCATGGGTATATTTAATAAGAAAATTGATGTTAAGGAACTATTCCCCGAAGGGTTTGTTGATATACATTCCCATTTATTACCAGGAATAGATGACGGCGCTAAAAGCATAGAAAATTCAGTAGAACTAATTGAAAAAATGTTCAAGCGTGGGATACAAAACTTTAGAACAACACCACATGTGCTTGGTAGTGTATGGGAAAACAGTTCGCTAACCATTAAAGAAAAAGAGAAAGAATTAAAAACAGCGCTCATTGAAAAAGGTCATCATGATATTCAGATACATGCCGCTGCAGAATATATGCTAGATGAGCACTTTAGTAAACTTTTAGGGCAAGATGATATACTGGTGTTAAAGGAAAAATACATTTTGGTAGAAATGTCATATTTCAATCCACCTTTTAATTTGGATGACATTTTATTTCAAATTCAAATAAAAGGATACACTCCAATTTTGGCTCATCCTGAAAGATATAGTTTTTATCACAATACCGATCAATATGCCAAATTAATTGAGGCTGGCTGCTTGTTTCAACTCAACTTACTATCTTTAATTGCTAAACAGTATGGAAAACAAGTTACCAAAACAGCTTACGATTTACTAAAAAAAGGAATGTATACTTTTGTAGGGACCGATGTTCACCACAAAAATCATGTACGATTGATCAATGCAATCGCTAATAAAAAAAACAAAAAAATGTTGATGCCTTTGTTTGAGAACAATATGAAAACTTTTTCTTTCGATTCTTAAATATCACAAAAAAAAACCTAAACAATGTTTAGGTTTTTTTGTGAGGGTGACCTTTGCTTTTTTTAAGCGTTATTTAAGTTGATTATCTCTTGTTCTGTCAAATGTCTGTAATGACCTCTTGGCAAATCTTTTTTTGTCAACCCGGCAAAAATAACACGATCTAGTTTAACCACGGTATAACCATAGTTCGCAAATATTTTACGCACAATTCTGTTACGACCTGAGTGGATTTCAATCCCTACTTCATTCTTAGATTGTCCTTGAACGTAAGCAACATCATCCACAAAAACTTTTTTGTCATCAATCATAGGGCCTTGAGCAATAGACTGTAAATCTTTTAGGGAAACTTTTTTGTCTAGCGTAGCATGATACAACTTTCTTTTGTTGTGTTTGGGGTGGGTTAATTTTTTAGCCAACTCACCATCATTTGTAAACAACAATAATCCGGTGGTATCTCTATCTAACCTACCTACTGGATAAATACGTTCCTTACAAGCTTTATCTACTATTTCCATTACTGTTTTCCTACCTCGTTCATCATCCATGGTAGTGATGTAATTTTTTGGTTTGTTCAGTAAAACATACCTTTTTGTTTCTGGATTGATCAATACATTGTCAAATCTTACCTCATCAGTGGGTTGTACCCTATACCCCATTTCTGTAATGATTTTACCGTTTACAGCGGCACTCCCAGTTTCAATATACAGATCTGCATCTCTTCGAGAACAAATCCCAGCATTAGAAATATATTTGTTCAAACGAATCCCTTTTTGTGAAGAAGCAGTAGTGACAACTTTATTCTTTGGAGCATTTTCTGCTTTTTGTTTAAAAGTTTTGGACTTAGTATAAGGTTTAGCACTATGCTTTTTTTGAGTTGCCTCATCTTTGCTAGGGCTATCCGATCTATTTGTAAAGCGTTTGCTATTTGGATTCAAATGAGCAGAGGCTTTCGCCTTACTTCCATGACCCTGTTGTCGTCTTCCCGACGAGTTTTTATTTGTATTCATTGTGTTCATTTTGAATGGCAAAACTACGAAACAATCTTTAATATAATACTATATTACAATTTCATTTAATATCGATTCAAAATCCTGATTAGTAGTACGGAAGTATCTACAAGTGCAAAACTAAACACCCCTATGACCAATATAAATCTTAATAAATTGTGGAGCAGAAAATAATGTTTGACTTGTCTTGCTTTGTACAAGCAAATAAAAAAAAGAGGAATCCATATGATACTGGCATAAAAGTAGTACCTCATCTGACCAATCTCAGGGAACTGTAATAAAAAACAGGTAGGAATCACCACTAGAACCAATAAAATATAGAGATATATTTTTATTCTATATTCACCATACTTTGAAACCATGGTATCAGTATTGGTCAATACCGCGCCCTTAGCTCTTTTAAAATCTTTAATCAATTCTTTTATCAAGATCAACAAAGACAAATAAAACCCATGAATGATAATCAATTCCGACACGTTTTCGTAATACACAAAAACAGCAAAAAAAGGAAAAACTGATAGTACGGTTATAGAGATAATTCTAACCAACGGATACTTTTGAAGTTTGTGAGAATAAAACCATATCAAAAAAATATAACCCGAAAAGAAAAGAGCTGCTCTCCAAGAAATAGACATCGAAAGAAAAACAGCAAGCGCGTTGAGTGTAAAATAGACCTTCAACCTGGTTGTTTGACTTAACCAATTTCCTATTTGTGTTTTGACAGGCCTATTGATGGCGTCTATAGAAATATCATAAAAATCGTTGATGATATAGCCCGCTGAAACAACACTAACCGAAGACAAAACAACAAGGTGAAGGTGCCAATCAAAGAACAACTCCTTCAGTGTTTGATCTACAGTAAAGACAAAAATAGCAGCGAGATACTGAGCAATAGCTAACAGTAATATGTTGTAGCCTCTCAGAACAGAAAACAACGCTAAAAACTTGTGTTTTTTTGTAGTTCCCTTTTCCATGTTTAACGTTTTAATTTAGAACCTATACACTAGCTCTAAGTCATGATCTGACAGAGCCATTTTTGCTATTTCAAAATCTGCAGCAAATCCTAGTATATAACCTCCTCCTCCAGATCCACAAAGTTTTAAATAATAAGCATTAGAGTCAATTCCTTTTTTCCATAAAGAATGGAATTGCTTAGGAATCATAGGTTTGAAGTTTTCTAACACAACCTTAGATAATTTTTTTACATTTCCAAACAATGATTTGGCATCTCCGTGCAAAAAGTTATCTACACAAGCATCGGTATAAATCACAAATTCTTCACGAATCATTTTTCTAAAGCCTTCATTCTTCATCTTATCCATAAAAAGATTAACCATAGGTTCCGTCTCTCCAATCATTTTGGAATCTAATAAGAATACAGCTCCTTTTCCATTTTGTTGATAAGGAATTCCTACAGACTCAACATCATCTTTTGACTGAATGAGTATAGGCAAACTCAGATAACTATTCAAGGGATCTAACCCAGAACTCGTCCCGTGGAAAAAAGATTCCATCAGTCCAAAAACAGTTTTTAATTTGAGAAGCTTTTCTTTTGTTAGGTTTTCTAAAACAGTAGTTTTATCTTCAGCATATTGATCATAAATAGCCGCTACGATAGCTCCAGAGCTACCAACACCATATCCTTGAGGAATACTAGATTCAAAGTACATTCCATTTTCTAAATCTAACTCTAATTGATCTAAATCAAAAGAAACCAAGTCTGAATCTAATTGCTTGAGGTAATGAAAGTACTTGACCAAATTTTGATTGGAACTCAACTGTTTTCCTTCTAAAACATTAGCGATCTTAAATGCTCCCTTGTAGGAATTGTAAGGAATAGCCAAACCTTTGGAATCTTTAATAATTCCATATTCTCCAAAAAGTAAAATTTTAGCGTAAAATAAAGGTCCTCTTTTCATCCTAAGAAATATCAAACAATTTTCAAATGTACGGATTATTTGTTTTAATCCCTAACTTATAACTGTTTAGCCCCAGGCCCAACACAATCATGTATAAACGATTTATCTTTGCAATAGCTAGCCAACTTAGAACTTATAAATGTGCGGACAGTTTCTTTTTCGTGCTCTGGGTAAAGTAAATGAACATTTGCCCCAGCATCTAATGTAAAACACAACTTACTTCCTGTTGATCTTCGGTACTCCCAAACTCTATTAATCACCTCTAAAGTATTAGATTTCATTAAAATAAAATAGGGCTGACTCGTCATCATCATGGCATGCAAAGTCAATGCTTCGCTTTCCACCAAGGCAATGAATTGATCAATATCAGATCTTTCGAATATCCCTTTTATTCTATCAATGTTTTCTTGTGCTTGCTCAAAACGTTGAGCTGCAAAAGGATGTCCGTGCATTAAGTTGTGACCTACAGTACTACTTACTTGTTTTTCCCCTTTATCTATTAATAAAATCGTGTCCTGGTAGTTTTCAAAAAACGGGGCAACCTTGCCTAAATAAGGAACTCCGTAAAAATCTGAACTGTTCTCAATATTTTGATGAGCACCCCAAACCACCAAATTTCCTTTTACACTTCTACAGGCACTTCCCGAACCCAAACGAGACAAGAACGAGGCTTTTTGATAAAAATATTCTTCAGATAAATCATTATTCATTTCTTTCTCGATACTCATCAAACACAAAGCAATGGCACTCATTCCACTCGCAGAAGATGCAATCCCACTACTATGGGGAAAAGAATTTTCTGTCTCTATCATAAAAGAATAGTCTCTTAAAAAAGGAAGGTATCTTTCTACTCTTTCGAAAAATGTTTGGATTTTAGGTTTAAAATCTTCTTGTACTTTACCTTCTAAAAATACTTCGAAATCGAAAGTAGGTCCAATTTCTTTTCTTTTGCGGTAGGTTAAAGTAGTGGTGGTATGACAATTAGAAAGCGTAAAGCTAATAGAGGTGTTTTCGGGTAATTGAGGATTTTTTTTACCCCAATATTTCACTAAGGCGATATTACTTGGGGACTGCCAAGTCACTTTTCCTGATTCTTGGCTAGCCACTAAAGATTTGGGAATAAATTTTTGCTCCATTACAGATCTCTATTTTTTGTAAGTATAAACCTAAGTTATATTGTTGATATGTGAAAATTTAATTTTGCTTTTTATAGACCAAATCCTATCTCTTAAGTTTTGCATAATCGCTATATTTGTGTCATGAAAAAATTAAAATTGATATGGGATTTTAGAGGACCGACAGGTTTAGGAACATCCAAACACCATTGCATCCATTTAAAGGAATTTGCTGAGGCAGAACAACTAAAGTATCATTTGATCAACCATGAAGAAATAAATGAAATGTGGTCTATAGCGTATATTGTAATTGATGAAGCTGATATGAAAACATATCGAGACGCTCTAAAACCTCATCGAGGAGAGCTATACTTACCATAAGATCATGTGGCAATAGCTTCAGAAATAATCCATCCCCCAGTCCAGGCATTTTGAAAATTAAACCCTCCCGTGACAGCATCAATGTTTAAAATTTCTCCTGCAAAAAATAAATTTTCGTGAGATTTACTCTCAAATCTTTTAAAATTTATTTCTTTCAAATCAACACCACCTGCAGTTACAAATTCATCTTTAAATGTACTTTTTCCTTGCGCATGAAAAACAGTTGCAGTTAATTTTTCTGCGATTAACTCTAATTCTTTGTTAGAAACATCTGCCCATTTGATTTGGCTATTGACATCACAAACGCTTAAAAACCTAGACCACAAACGTTTACTAATAGACCCAAAAGGGCTTCGTTTTTCCACTATTGATTTTGCATCTGTTTTTTTAGCGTTAAACAAAACTTCTAATGCCTGTTGCTTGTTACAACTTAACCAATTCACAACAACTTGATATTGATATTCTTTATCTGCTAATAAAATTGCTCCAAATGCAGATAATTTAAGGACCGCGGGACCACTAATCCCCCAATGGGTAATTAACAACGGACCCGTACTTTTTAGCTTTGTGTCTTTGACATGTACCTCTACGTTTTGAACAGCAACTCCTGGGAGTTCTTCAAGTAATGGATCCTTAATGTTAAAGGTAAATAAGGAGGGCACTGGAGCAATTACTTTATGCCCCATATCGACTAATAATTTCCAGATCAACTTACTACTTCCTGCGGTAACAATAAGTTTGTCACATGTATATTTGTGCTGACTGGTTACGATTTCCCATAAGCCATTCTCTAATTTATGAAAGTCCGAAACGCCTTCACTTTTATTGACATCAACTCCTAAAAGATCTGCCGAATTCAACAAGCAGTCAACAATTGATTTTGATTGGTTTGACTTTGGAAAAACTCGATTGTCACGCTCTATTTTCAAGGGTACTCCTCGGCTTTCAAACCACTCCATCGTATCCCCTGTCATGAACTGATGAAAAGGGCCCAACAATTCTCTTTTCCCTCTGGGATAAAACTGAGTCAACTCCCTAGGATCAAAACAAGCATGAGTAAGGTTACAACGACCTCCACCAGAAATTTTTACCTTTTGTAAAACCTCTTTCCCTTTTTCTAATATACAAACTGAAAGGTCTCTGTTTTTCTCTTTGATATTAATCGCGGCAAAGAAACCAGCAGCTCCCCCTCCAACAATTAATACGTGATAATGTCTAGTCATAGACTACAAAGATACAATCTCTTGGTAGGCTTCTAATAAAGTTGGGTAAACTTTTACTGCACCGTTAGCTATTAATTCTTCTTCCGTATACTGAGTAGTCAAACCGATTGCTAACATTCCAGTAGCAGCTGCTGCTCTAATCCCGGTCAAACTGTCCTCAAATATTAACGTCTTCTCAAAATCTTGTGCTTTTATTCCAAGGTGTTTTGCTAGTGTCAAATAAGGGATTGGACTCGGTTTTGGTTTTTCAAACAAATCAATACCCATACAAACTTTAAAATCTATAGCTGTCTGCCTCACAGAATTTTCAACAAAGGCAGTGTATGCATTGCTTGCAATTCCATGAGGTATATTGTTTTTAGCTAAAAATTGCTGGATTTCATTCACTCCAGGTAATAAATCAGGAGGGGTAATTGTTTCTAACAAATGAGTTTGTTTAAGTACATTTAACTCTCCGCCTTTTGTTACATCTCCACCAAAATCAGCAAAATAGTCTGCAATCTGGTAAGGTGCTTTTCCTGCATGAGTGGCTTCTGGGAAATCACAAATTTCTTTGTTGAATAATTCTTCAAAAGCGGAGGTCCAAGCAGACATATGACACTTTTTACTATCCACAATGACACCATCAAAATCAAACAACACAGCTTTTGGAAATGGTAATTTTTTCATTTTTTTGTTTTACAATTATTTTTTTAAAAATAACTTGGACAAATAGCTGTTTAAGAACTTATTTGTTGGGTCTAATTTGGTTCTCAAACTCTCAAAATCACCCCATTTTTTATAGATTTTATCAAAATCATTGTACTCGGCTTTGAAGCGTTTTCCCCAGTGAGGCTTCCCTCCATACTTCAAAAATATTTCTTCAACTTTCTCAAAAGCTTGGTATTGGTCTGCCTTTGGTGAGTCTCTACATACACATCCTACCGTAACCACATCTTCATCAGCTGCATAACTCAACCATGCATCATCTTGCTTTAGAAAACGAACATCCATGGGCACGTGTACATAAGCTTTATTGGTCTTATCTTCCAACATGGTTTTCAGCTCTTTGAACAAATCCTGAAACTTAGAATATCCAACAGTCCATTCTGCTAATTCCATTGTTGCCCCTCTCTTCTTGGTAACTGTTGCATCGTACAAGCTACCCGCATGTTCTTGCTTTGCAGTAAAGAATAAAAAATACAAGATCTTATTTGCTATTGAGGTAAAGCTTGGATATTTGTGAGTGTACTTATATAGTTTTTTTGAAACTGTCCTCCTATTTCTATAATACTTGGGTGCTGACTTTGGTTTAAACGTAAAGTCTTCATCAACTTTGTTTCCTAAAATGACATAACCGTGATTTGTATGAGGTAACCATAAAATTCTTACAAAGTCATAGGTTTGTAAAAAACCATCGAGGTTAGCAGTCCAATAGGCATCAGTCATAGGAGCTTCCTTGATATGCAATCGGTAATTGTCTTCACATTTAAAGGTGATTTCAGAATAAACGCCAAGCAAACCTAATGATACACGAATCGCATCGATTTCTGAATCTTGGTCTGTAAATTCCTGAACACTTCCATCTGCCATGACCAATCTAAACTTGGTTACATACTTGGATAGAATAAATCCGTTAGTACCATGGGTTGCGGTTGCTAATGCACCTCCTATGGTTATTTTATTGATGTCTGGCAAACAAGGAATACACCATCCACAAGCTTGGACTGTATCAATAACTGATTCAAGACTAGCACCGGCCTGTACTGTAATCTCTTTATTTTCTTTATCTATACTTACTATTTTATCATAGTTTGTAATATCAATTAAAGTTGGAGTTCCTGCATTTATATCAGCTGATGAGAATCGATTTCCAAAAACACGCACACTGGAATTGTTTACAACTGCCTGTATGATATCTTCTTCCTTATTTATTGTAATTAAATTTTTGTAAGAGTGCTTTTTGTTTTCGTTCCAACTCACCCACTCTTTGGGTAGTTGTTGATTTGTGGTTGATTCTATCACAATATATATTTTTGTTTGTGGTTGATACGAGCATTTTTTAGCTCTTTAATATCTTCTCTATGTTTGGTTTAAAATAATTTGGGCCTTTGAGCACTTTTCCATCTCCTCTGTACAAAGGCTTGCCGTCTTCCCCTAATTTACTCATATTACTACGCTGAATTTCATTGAAAACATCTTCTATTTTATGTTGCATTCCATGCTCTATGATAGTACCACACAAAATATACAACATATCTCCTAGAGCATCTGCTACTTCAATCAAATCTCCTTCTTTTGCTGCTGCTAGGTATTCTTTATTTTCTTCATCCATCAGATCAAACCTAAGTTGAATCTTGTCTGTCCCAATTTGTGCAGTGGGACTATTTTTATAACCTAATTTGTAAACTGTGTGAAATTCTTGGACTGCTTTGATTTTATTCTTCATTTGTTTATTAATTTTGACGAAAATTAAATATTATGTTTTCAACAGGTCAGATTTACTTCGCTTTATTTTTTATCATATCATTTACAACTGCCATGGTATGGAGTTATAGAAAAGACATCAACCGCCACAAAATACATTACAAAAATACAGCTATTAAAGTTTTCATTGCAGGTATTGTTGTGACCATCTCTTTTGTTCTAATTAGGATTGCTTTAAAATAAGATTGATTTTTAAATATAATTTTGTTTTAAAACTCTAATAATCAATTCTTAATGATTGCTTACTCACCTATGTATTTATTTTTTTGTGAACACATTATTCACTTCTAAACATTTCATCAACATGCAACTGTTGTCTAAACAAAAAAAGCCTTGATTCTGTTCAAAGCTTTTTTTGTTTAGTGAATCCAATTGTATTTAAAATTACAATCCTGTGTAGACCCATTTAATTTCACGTAGGTATCCTTTATTTTCTCTACATACCATTCTTCTAAGGTTTCCTGCTTCTTTTTCTGTAAGGCCAACTGTTGGAACTTTACATAATCTCTTGAAAGATCAGCTTCGTGAGCCTCAATTTTATTTTTTACAAGGATTATTTTGTAAAATTTTTCGCCTTCCCTTGTTTCTTCAAAAGAGACAGCGGTTAGCTCACCTATGTCTAACCCATCAACCTTAGCGAATAAATCCGGATCCATTTTATTCAATTCAAATTTGGTATCATTGGTATAGGTATTAACCAAAGTACCTTTGTTCAACCTTGTTGCTTCATCATCAGAATAGGTTTCAACAGCTTCTTCAAAAGAAATATCATTAGCAATGATATCAGCTCTTATGGAAGACAACTTTGATTTTGCTGCAGCCAGCTTATCTTCATCAATTCTTGGCTTGATCAAAACATGTCTTACATCCCTTTGCTGACCTTTTATTTTTTCAACTTGTAAAATATGGTATCCAAATTGGGTTTTAAAAGGTTCTGAAACTTCTTGTGCTTCGATGCTAAATGCAGCCTCTTTAAACTCCTTCACAAAACCACTTTCTCTAGTGATTGTGAACATTCCTCCATTTTGTGCGACCGACGGATCTTCTGAATACAGTATGGCCTTTAACCTCATGCTAAAGCCGTCTTCAACGTCATCTTTGATTTTTTCTAATTTTTCTATTGTCTCTTGAATCGCCTCCTCAGTTGGCTCAGCTTTTATAGTAATTTGAGACAATTCAACTTCTACCCCGTAGTTTGGCAATTTTCCTTTTTCTTTTAAATCTTGATAAAAGTATCTAATCTCCTCAGGGGTAACAACTACATCTGCGACAATATTTTCTCTCTCTTTAGCAATAAGAGCATTTTCTCTTTGAATCCTAGACAATTCAGCCCTCAAATCCTCTAAATCATCAAAACCATATAGATCTACAACTTTGTCTACATCTCCAATTTGTGACTTAAAATGTTCTATGGTACGCTCAACCCCCATAGCAATCTCAGCTTCGGAAACCAATACACTATCAATAACACCATGATGTGCAAGTAGTTTTTGATTCATTACATCCTCCATGATTTCACAATCTGTGATGTCTATAACCTCATCTGACCTGGAAGCCAATTCTTGCTTAAATTTAACAATGTCGGAATCTAAAATTATATTTTCCCCTACGACCGCAGCAACCCCATCAATTTTAATCTTCTCTTGGGCATTCATGGAATAAAACCCCAAAAGACATATCCATAAGGCTTGGTGTATTCTATCGAACTTCATATTTGTTTTGTTTTATGGCATCGTCAATCAAAATTTGTTCCATTTGATCAAAGAATTTTAATTTGTTCTTTTGCTGGAGTATGTTTTTAATGGTTGGCTCTACATATTCCAAAGGAGCAATATCTCCTCTTTTTAATACTTCTCTAATGTAAATATAATAAATGCTCTGATCTCCTTCTCTCCTCTCGATTAATCTATTTGCGGTTCTTAATTCGCGCTCAGATAGATACGGAAAAGTAGGTTTTCTTGCATATACATCTTTTAAAGAAACCCATACGGTATCTCTTAAATAATAATCATCAAACCCCTCAAAATCATTCACTATTTTTAGGTCATCCTCAGAGTTACCTGAAACAAACAACTTTCTAATCCTGTACCTTTTTCTATTTCTTGGGTCAACATGAATATATTTAAACTTGATCAAGGTTTCGTTGAGTCTAAAACTTTCTTTATTTTTATGGTAAAAGCTATCTATTTCTTTCTGAAAAACTAAGGTGTCTAATTTTTTATTGACCAAAGCGTTTTTATAATAATTCACATAGAGCTCTGTTCTATAAGCCTCTACGAGCTTATCTAACTCTGCTGTATTCTCTAGATTAATTTTTGCATTCCTGTACAGTAATTTATGCTTGGCCCATTTCTGAATATACGCTTGGGTTACTTTCAAACTATCAACAATAGTATTCGTTGTGGGAATACTATTTTTTAATTCTTCTTTGGTCAAAGAATAGTCGTAAACTTTTGCAACAATATCGTTGGACACAGTCCTCTTCTTTTCGCAAGACAACATCAAAAGCATTCCAGTAAGTAACAGTAAGTATTTCATTATTTATAAGACTTGCTTAGCTTCTTAACTTGACGCTTCTTAAATTTAATTTGGTATTGATTTCGAAGCGTCTTTATCCATTCTTGTTGTACTTTGTCTTGATAATCACTTTCTACATATCCTTTGACCTCTTCAAAGCTGTTCCCATTTTCTTGATACTGCTCCAAATTACGCTGATAAAATTCTTCTACCAATTCTGGCTCTCTAGCTGGCACATCCCATACATGAATTTTCATCAATTCAAAAATCTCTAGGCCATTTTGATACGATTCAAGGATTGTTTTGTATTCTTGATTTTGATCTTCTAAATGTTGGATTACATATTCTTTCAATTGTTCGTTTTTATACGCTTCAAAATAAGCTAGAGGGGTTTTTGATCTTCTGTTCTTCAAATATTCGGCAAAACCAGCTTGACGGTAAGGCTTTCCATTGATCGTAAATAAAACATCTTGCAAACTATCCAACGGTGTATTTGTTACCCCTTTGTCTTCAAACACTTTTTTAGCAAGGATATTTACTTCTACCTTATTTTTTGCTTCCATTTTAGCAAAAGCAACTTTTTTAGGCTTACTCCCTCTAACGTCCCTCAAAATTTTCTTTTTCAACTCTTCTTTCAAAGTCTCAAAAGGAGGTATTGGTTCTTTTTGTATGAACTTTATAATGTGCCAACCATATTGTGTTTTAAAAGGTGTTGAATACGAACCTGGCTCTGACATGGCAAAAGCAACATTTTCAAATTCAATCGGTAAATTTCCTTTTTCAAAAGGTATTAAAACTCCACCTTTGGTACTACTTCCATGATCATCTGAAAACTGTTTCGCCAAGGCAGAAAAATCTTCTCCCAACTGTAATTTATTATAGACACTATCTATTTTTGATTTTTTGATTGTTTCCAAACCTGCAATCATGATATGAGCTACTTTAACTTTACCTTCAGACGCTGTCAAGTCTTCAACTTTAATCAAATGGTATCCAAATTGTGTTTTTACAGGACTTGAAACTTCACCAACAGGGGTTTTATAAGCCGCATCTTCAAAAGGATAAACCATTCTAAAGGCTGTAAAATAACCCAAGGATCCTTGGTTGGTTGCCGCACTTTTATCATCAGAATACTGTACCGCTAACGCACCAAAATCTGAACCTCCTTCTATTTTAGCCTGAAGATCTTTAACTTTCTGATACGCCTCTATGGTGTCGTTTCCTTTGCAGGCAATCAAGATATGGCTTGCTTTTATTTTGTTTTGTGTTCTGTAATAGGCCTCCTGTAATAAGTCCTCTAAAGTTTCTTCATCTGTTAAAAATGGAGCTGCCAAATCTCTTTTGTATTTGTTTAACTCTTTTTTTATTGCCGCAGAGGTATCAATCCCTTCAATTTTGGACTGTTTTAATTTTAACTTATAATCTACCATCAGCTGCAAATCTTCCTCAAAATTCTTTTCCTTCAACGAATTTGCTTCTGAATTAAAAAGCTTGGTAAATTCTGACACATAAGTAGGGTCCCCGTTGATTTCAAACAAGACCCTATCCTTTTTTTGTGCTGACGCGGAAGTCAACACAAAAAGAATTAAAATTCTAAACAAATGATTTTTCATAATGATAGCAATATAATTATAACGATATTAAACCTTCAATTTTTTCTACTGCAAGATAATTAAGAATCACCTCATCGGCGTTTTTAACATTTAGCAATATAGATAGGCTTACAAATTTCCCTGTCTTAGAAGCTCTTACGCTTATCTTCGCCTCTGAGGCCTTAAAAACACGTTTCACTTCCTCTTCTTGATTTTTGGTTGTAGGAACAATAAATTTGTAAAGGTAATCTGAAGGAAATATAGTATTATTTTCTAACTTTTCCTTTAAATCTTTATAAAACACTTCTTTTTTTGTCATCTTGCAGTTCTCCTTAATAATCAAGGTACAAAACTATAATTATTTCTTATTTTTACGACCTCGTAATCTGTTTATTTTAAATATATGTCACAAAAAATAGTACTGACAGGTGCACCTGGTACAGGGAAGACTACAGTATTGAATTTACTTCGTTCAAAAGGACACTTTTGTATGGAAGAAGTCTCCAGAGAAATCATCAAGGAGGCCGAAAAAATGGGATCAAAAAAACTATTTCTATCCCAACCTATCTTGTTTAGCAAAATCATTTTAGGAAAAAGAATCATTCAGTACCAGCAAGCGAACAAGAATGGCAAAACAAATTGTTTTTTTGACAGAGGAATGCCAGATATCACGGCATACCTCAACAGTATTCATACCCCAGTAGAAGAAACTTTCAAACAATCTAACCACAAATATCTTTACGACACGGTGTTTGTTTTTCCTCCTTGGGAACAAATTTATACAAACGATGCTGAACGATTTGAAACCTATCAAGAATCCCTTTTGATTCACAAAAAAATTGTAGAGGAATATCAAAAAACACACCCTAACATCATCATCGTTCCAAAAGGCTCACCAGAAGAAAGACTAGAATTTATATTGAAAAAAAGCCAATCTAAATAACCCTAAAAAATCACCACCTGACTCACTAAAAACCCTAATCATATTGTTTTTTTTAGTGAGTTTTATGATTTTTCTACTTTTTAAAGAACCCTCAACATCCCTCTCTAACTTGACGTTGACTCTCTCTTTTACATTCCAAAAGACAAGCGTTCTCTTTTCTAATTTGACAACAATTCCACGAGGTTTTCTAGACCGTTTTGACGCTACACCTGGAAATACCCCATCAATGCATTTTTAGTTTTTTTGAGGTATCTGTATATTTTATACCTTAATATTATTTTTTGTGTAATTTTTTGTGTAATTTCATACGTATTACCTATCAATAGTTTTAGCTCTAAATACTAAGAGTATCCGCATATAAGACGATAAAAACACAAAACATCAAAACTTAGCCTAACCAATCGGCTTGGTGAAAAGTGTTAGAACATACTAAAGACCTAAACATCACTAATACTCATGCTTTGCCTCGTGTAATTTATGTTTTTGAGAACAAAAAGCACGAAAGGAATGCACAACTAAAAAACAAAAACAACCAAAAAATAAAATCATGAAAAAAGTAAGTTTAATTTTAGTAGCCATCATGTTTTCCATAAACATTACAGCACAGACAACTCCTATTGTAAATGGGATAAACAGAGTAGGTACAGACAGTTCTAGTCCTTGGGGATACTCAAGTTTAATAGCTACCAATGCAGGTGTTGGAAGAAATGGTACCCATGCAGGTACAGGATTTGGAAATCTTCTTTTAGGATATGCTTCAGGAAATAACCTCACAGGAGGACATTGGAACAATTTTATAGGACATCATGCAGGTGCAAACACAACTTCTGGTCAAAGTAATAATTTCATAGGGTATTTCGCAGGTCAAAATAATACAACAGGGAAATTTAATAACTTCATAAATGCTTTTGCCGGGAGGCACAATACAACAGGAAAACACAATAACTATATAGGCTATGGTACTGGTTACAAGAACACAACAGGAATTTTTAATTCTTTTGTGGGTTCTTTAGCTGGGTATAATAATACAGGCTCAAATAACACTTTCATAGGTACATATTCTGGATATAATGCCACTGGTTCTAACAATGTTTTTTTAGGATATTTCGCAGGAAGATATGAAACAGGTAACAATAAATTACACATAGCAAATACCTCAAGCAAAACTTTAATTTACGGACAATTTGACACCAACCAAGTGGGAATCAACACCACTACAATTCCTAGTGATTATACTTTTGCAGTAAACGGTAAAATGATTACTGAAGCGGTTAAAATACAGAAAGTAACCAACTGGGCAGATTTTGTATTTACAAATACATACAACTTACCAACGCTAGAAGAAGTGGCAAAACAAATAGCAGAAAAAGGGCATTTAAAAGATATACCTAGCGCTAAAGAAGTAGCAAAAAATGGAATTGACCTCGGAGAAATAAAT
>NZ_JBDNAI010000024.1:0-6972 GCF_039768515.1 Wenyingzhuangia sp. | reverse complement strand
TTACATTCTGTACACTTGTCTGGCACAATATAATAAACTTCGTCAGAAATTGGCTCTTGATCCTCGTCAGCATTTCCAGTGTTTCCATTTGGAAGCACAAAATCTCCTTCTAAGGAAGTTCCTTCAGCATACTTCCACTCTTCAGCGCCTTCATATATAGCATTATTTGGACATTCTGGTTCACAAGCCCCACAATTGATACATTCATCTGTTATTATAATTGCCATCGTACTTTTTTCTTTAAATTTGTGCCACAAAAATAGTATATTTTATATTCACAGAAAACCCACAAAGTAACTTATAATGAGTTTAGATAAGAGAAAAAAAGCATTTGTTGCTCTAGGACGCTTCCTTTCGCAATTTACTAGCCAAGGCATTGACAAAAAAGAAGATATTCCTTTTAATGATTTGTTTTTTGAAGTGTTTAAGACACAAATCAACAGGGCTGAGGAATACAATAGCTGGTTTACAAAAGACAATGTTTTGTTTGCTTTTGAAAACTGGTCATTTGCTTTGAGTGAAGATCAAATTTCTACTTGGCTTCAAGCTTATCAACTTCATGATCAAAATAAAAAAACCATTGCTGTGATAATGGCAGGTAACATTCCTTTGGTTGGGTTTCATGATTTTTTATGTGTGGCCATAACAGGTCATCATGTTTTGGCAAAGTTATCATCAAACGACAAATACTTTATCCCATTGATTGCAAAGTATTTAGAACATCTTGAACCCTGTTTTAAAGGTAGTTTTACTTTTACAGAGGAAAAGTTAAAAGACTACGATGCTGTAATTGCAACAGGTAGTAACAATACGGCACGTTACTTTGATTATTACTTCGGAAAACACCCAAACATCATAAGAAAGAACAGAAATTCTATTGCAGTGCTAAGTGGTCAAGAGAGTCACGAACAATTAGAAGCCCTTGCAGAAGATGTTTTTAGGTACTACGGTTTGGGTTGCAGGAGTGTTTCTAAAATATTTGTTCCAAAAAACTACGATTTTGATGTGTTATTTAAAGCAGTATTCAAATACAGAGACATCATCAAATACACCAAATACGCAAACAACTACGACTACAACAAAGCAGTATATTTGATGAGTCTTTTTGACATCAAAGAGAATGGATTTTTAATGTTAAAGGAAGATCAAAGTTATGCTTCACCAATTGCAAGCCTTTTTTATGAATTTTACGAAGATTTAGAAACCCTTAAGCGCAAACTCGCTGAGGAGTCCGATCATATTCAATGCATCACCACAGAGTTAAGTATTGAGGATAGCATAAAATTTGGTCAAACTCAACTTCCAAAATTATGGAATTATGCAGATAATATTGACACCATTAAATTTTTGATGTCAATATAAAAAACGTTAAAAATAAATCCTCAATCTTAAAGTTAAAGAATCTAGATTTTGTAAATTTGACGATTCAAAACTTAACTATAAAAATAATGAAAAAACATAATTTTAGCGCAGGTCCTTCCATTTTACCTCAAGAAGTATTTGAAAAAGCTAGTCAAGCTATTCTAGACTTTGACAATACAGGTTTATCATTAATTGAAATATCCCACCGTAGTAAAGAGTTTGTTGCAGTTTACAACAAAGCTGTTGCATTGGTCAAAGAAATTTTAGAGGTTCCAAGTACTCACGAAGTCCTATTTTTACAAGGAGGTGCTTCAACTCAATTTTTAATGTCTGCCATCAACCTAATCAAAAATGATGGTGGAAAAGCAGCCTACATCAATACGGGGTCTTGGAGTACAAAAGCTGCCAAAGAAGCTAAAAACTTTGGAGAAGTTATAGAAGTTGCTTCTTCGGCAGACACCAACCACAATTACATCCCTAAAGGATACGAAATTCCTACTGACGTAGATTTGGTACACTTTACCTCAAACAATACCATTTTCGGAACTCAGTTTCAAGCTTACCCAGAAACAGAAGCACCGCTAGTAGCAGATATGTCTTCTGATATTTTTTCTAAACCTGTAGACGTGTCTAAGTTTGGAATTATTTATGCTGGAGCTCAAAAGAATCTTGGTCCAGCTGGTGCTACTTTGGTTATTGTAAAGAAAGACATTCTCGGAAACACCGGTAGAGCCATTCCATCAATGTTAGATTACCAAGTACAAATCAAAGGAGAAAGCATGTTTAACACCCCTCCTGTGTTTGCAATCTATGTGTCTATGTTGAATTTAGAATACATGAAAGCGCAAGGAGGTCTAAAAGTAATTGCTAAGGCCAATGAAGAAAAAGCAGCCATGTTGTACCAAGAAATTGACAACAATCCTTCTTTTGTCAATCATGTTGCCAAAGAAGACAGATCACTCATGAATGTTGTATTCTTATTAAATGATACTTCTAGAGATGCTGAATTTTTAGACGCTTGTACCGCAGCAGGAATTAGCAACGTAAAAGGTCACCGTTCAGTTGGTGGGTTTAGAGCCTCAATCTACAATGCAATGCCGAAAGAAAGCGTACAAGCATTGATAAACATAATGAAAAAATTTTAACGCTTAATACTTAAGCAAAAAACAATAATTAAATGAAAGTTTTAGCAAACGACGGTTTAGCACAATCTGGGGTAGTTGCCTTAGAAAAAGCAGGATTTGAAGTGATTTTAAACACAGTTGCTCAAGATCAATTAGAAAACTACATCAACGAAAATAATATTGACGTGATCTTAGTAAGATCTGCAACAACTGTAAGACAAGAATTGATTGATGCTTGTCCATCTATCAAAATCATTGGTCGTGGTGGTGTTGGAATGGATAATATTGACGTTCAATACGCAAAAGACAAAGGGTTACACGTAATCAATACGCCTGCTGCTTCTTCTCATTCTGTTGGAGAATTGGTTTTTGCTCACTTGTTTGGTTTGGTACGTTTTTTACAAGACGCAAATCGAAACATGCCATTAGAGGGAGATTCAAAATTTGGAGTTTTAAAGAAAAGCTATGCTAAAGGTGTTGAGTTGAAAGGACAAACATTAGGAGTTATTGGTTTTGGACGTATTGGTCAAGCCACAGCGAAAATAGCTTTAGGACTAGGAATGAAAGTTATCGCTTTTGATCCTTTCTTTGAAAAAGTAGATTTAGATCTAGAGTTTTTTGATGGGCAAAAGGTAAACTTTACCATCCATACGACAACGAAAGAAGAAGTATTGAAAAATGCAGACTTTGTTACCTTACATGTACCTGCACAAGATGGATACGTGATCAGTACTCCAGAGTTTAAAATCATGAAAAATACAGCAATCATCATCAATGCTGCTCGTGGTGGTGTAATCGATGAAGTTGCTTTGTTAGAGGCAATAGAAAATGGAGAAATCGCAAAAGCGGCTTTAGATGTTTTTGAAAGCGAGCCAAAGCCTGCTTTAAAAGTATTGATGAATCCTAACATTTCATTGACTCCTCATATCGGTGCTGCTACATTAGAGGCACAAGATCGTATTGGTACAGAATTGGCTTCACAAATTATTTCTATTTTGAAGTAATTCATTGATAAAGAATTCAATCCCCATGAACATAAAAGTCCATGGGGATTTTTTATTTTTACACAACGACTAAAACCTAAGCCATGAGTATTGCCAACAATCTAAGTGCTATCAAGCAAAACATCCCAACGCAAGTTACCCTAGTTGCTGTTTCTAAAACCAAACCCGTTTCAGCTATTCAAGACGCATATCTTGCCGGTCAAAGAGTTTTTGGTGAAAACAAAGTTCAAGAAATGGTCACCAAGCACGAGGAACTGCCAAAGGACATTTCATGGCATATGATTGGACATTTGCAAAGCAACAAAGTCAAGTACATGGCTCATTTTGTTGATTTGATTCATGGTGTAGATCGTTTTTCTACATTAAAAGAAATCAACAAACAAGCTAAAAAACATAACCGTGTAATCCATTGTCTTCTACAATTTAAAATAGCAAATGAAGCAACTAAATTTGGATTGACTCAAGATGAAATCACTTCTATTTTAGCTAATGAAACCTACAAAAATATGGAAAACATTAAAATAGTAGGTCTCATGGGAATGGCTAGTTTTGTTGCAGATGAGCTACAAATCAGAAACGAATTTAGAAAATTAAAAGCGCTCTACGAGCAATTAAAACCACATCAACCGCAATTCACAACGGTTTCTATGGGAATGAGTGGTGATTACCAAATCGCTATTGAAGAAGGTAGCACCATGGTAAGGGTAGGTAGTGCTATTTTTGGTCAAAGATAGACCCATAAAAAAAGGTTTCAGAAACTTCTGAAACCTTTTTTTTTACTCTTCATAAAGATCACTTGGCCATTTGTCATTTGAGCTATTGATGTCTGGTATGATTTTATGAGGATCTATTTCAATAGACTTCAAGGTCTTATCTGTTTTCAACACATAATTCCAGCGATCACCTCTTTGCCATATTTCTACAGGCACCTTTTTCTCTTCTATGGTCCCATCTTCATAAGTTACTCTAAGATGTACTGGCATTGGAAAATCTCCTTTGTTTTCTAACACCACTACATAATTACCTTCGTATGGCTGTACGTAAGAAATGGCCAAATCAATATTTCCTGTTCCATAAAACCATCCCTTCCAAAACCAATTGAGGTCCTCTCCTGCTCCATTTTCTATCGCATTGAAAAAATCTGAAGGCTGTGGGTGTTTGTAAGCCCAGTCTTTAATATAAGACCTAAACGCAAAATCAAAACGCTCTGGTCCTAAAATATATTCTCGCAACATGATCATTCCTAAGCCCGGTTTTCCATAAGCTGTATTTCCTAAATTTCGTGTACTTACAATATCTGGATAAGTATCTATCCCTTCTCTGTTTTTTGATACGTAAGCATGCAAACGCTTTCTTCCTTGAATCAAATGATTGGGATACTCTCCATCGTTGAATGCTTTTGAACTGTAATAATTGATAAAGGTATTGAATCCTTCATCCATCCAAGGATACAATCGTTCGTTTGACCCCACAATCATTGGAAACCAATTGTGACCAAATTCGTGATCGGTGACTCCCCACAAACGCGCACCTTCACTTTGGGCACTACAGAAACTAACCCCTGGGTACTCCATTCCTCCTACATTTGAAGCAACATTTACAGCATTTGGATAAGGATATTCAAACCATTTTGAAGAATAATGTTCAACAGATGCTTTGGTATACGCTGTAGATCGACCCCAAGCCGATTGACTTCCTACTTCTTTCGGATAAACAGATTGTGCCAAACACGCTTTTCCACTAGGAAGGTTTATTCTAGCTGCATCCCAAACAAATGCTTTGGAAGAAGCAAAAGCAACATCTCTGGTGTTTTCCATTTTAAAATGCCAGGTTAAAGTTCCACGCTGACGGGGTCTGGTTTTTGAAATTTGATTGACTTCGTCTGGGTTGATGATATACACGCTTTCATCACTTTTAGAGGCTTTCTCCAATCGATTGATTTCTGTAGCCGTTAGTACTTCTTTGCTGTTGACCAAGGCTCCAGAACCCACCACCACATGATCGTAAGGAACTGTTATTTTATAATCATAATCACCGTAATCTAGATAAAACTCCCCTGCTCCTAAATACGGCGCTATGTTCCATCCTTTTATGTCATCTAAAACAGCAACTCTTGGATACCATTGTGCCATAGAATACACAGTTCCATTTTCAGTTTCTAGTCTTCCCATCCTATCCATTCCTGCTTCGGGTATGGTATACGTAAAATCCATACTTACCGTAGCTATCCCTTTTCTAGCAGGTATGGCTTCCTCAAAAAACACTTGCATTCTGGTGTCTGTAATGATATGCTTAGAAGAAGGTTTGCTTCTTTTGGTTGCTTTGGCTACAAGGTTTGATATCTTACATCCACCGGTGAGGTCTCCAGAATAGCGATTGCCGTTGATGGGCGTTGTTAAGGTTCCTCTAGAGGTTTCTGTAAATCTGTTTTGCTCTACATACATCCATATGTACTTTAGGTCATAGGGACTATGATTGTGATAGCGAAGCGTCAACGTTCCTGTAATCGTATTTTTTTCTTCCTCTAGTGTGGCCTCAATCGTATAATCTGCTTGGTTTTGCCAGTATTGATTTCCTGGAATTCCTAAAGATGCCCTGTTAGGCGAACTTTGTCTGTTCAATACAGGATTAAAATCATTTTGATTGTTGGGCACTACGTCTTGTGCAGAGAGTGAAAATATTGACAGGACAAACCCAAAGAGCAGAACAAATATTTTTATTTTTTGTGAAATCATAACTTTTTTTTAATCGATAACAACACCAAGGTAATAAAAAATACACTGACAATAAATGTTTTTTAGAGGATATGCTAAGCTAGCAGCAAGTCAAATATAGATCAGATGGCTCTTCAGCACTTACCGATTACACATTCCTCAAGCAGTACTTCTTTTTTTAGTATATCAAAAAATAATTGCAATTTAAATTACACAAATCACAATATAAGAGTAGTTTTTTATATATTTGATAATTATTACAAACCAAAATCATTGTTTTATGAAAAATTACACTTATTTTTTACCATTCTACTGATGCTAGGCATTGGCTTACTCACCCCCCTACAAGCACAAAGCCAAATGGTTAAAACCCTAGATGATCCAGGGAGTTCGCCTGTTGCTGAACTCACATTACCAGAGTACCAAACATTTCGCGTTTTAACGTTTACAGACCTTAAATTTAATGATTTTGAGGATAATTATTACCAAGCAATAGGTACCTCTAGCGATGGAGCAACCAGTACTCTTGAATTGGTAAATTCCGAATTGGCTTCTTCATTTACCACAACCATAACAATAAATGGTGTAGAAACTGAAATTACAGGAGAAAATTTCGGATTCAATTTGAATACGGGTACGCCAACATTTCGCATCACAACTGATTCCTATGTGCTTTCTCAAAACAACTGGTTTGTTGCTCAAGGCTACGAAGTTTTTGGTAGTGAGCTAGGAGTACAAATAAGGTTTTCTTTCCGCAATTCTAATGGC
>NZ_JBDNAI010000124.1:0-3783 GCF_039768515.1 Wenyingzhuangia sp. | reverse complement strand
TTTGGTAACCTCTTTCGCTAGCTCTGGAGCAGATTTAACAATTTTGAGTCCACCTAACTTGGGAGCATTGGCTCTTATCACTGTTGCGTCTGCAGATTTTTCTTCAGTCGTTTCAGGGACTACCTTTTTTGGTTCCTCTGTTTTAACAGGTGAAGCTTTAGGCTCTAAATCTATTTTACCAACAGTTTTAAGCTCAAGCTTTTCTGACCTTGCTTTTAAAATTTTGTTTCTTTCTTCCTCTTCCTTGCGTTTCTTCTCTTCTTGAGCCAAACGTAATTCTTCCTTTTCCTTTCTTTTCTCTTCTCCTACTTCTTTGGAATCAGCTTTCTTTTGGGCATCCGTTTGAAAACCATCTAATAAAATCTGGTACTCATCACCAGAAATTTTTGTGGTAGGACGTGCCTCAATCTCTACACCTTTAGATGAGAGATGCTCTACAGCCCTATCTAAAGATATGTTTAACTCTCGTAAAACTTTGTTAAGCCTTAATGTTTTGCTTACAGACATATGTAATTTTTACTGTTTTTTTGTTTAAGAAGATGTTTTGATGGTTAACTACTATTGTTTTAACTATCAAATTCCTCTTTTAAAATACGTTGAACCTCTACAATGGTTTCTTCTTCCAAATCGGTTCTGCTCACCAATTCATTAACATCCTTGTCTATTACACTTTTCGCAGTATCTAAACCTATGCTCTTGAATTCGTCAATAATCCATGATTCTATTTCATCAGAAAACTCAGTCAATTCAACATCTTCGTCGTCTTCAACACCGTCTCTCAAGACGTCAATTTCATAACCAGTAAGCTGAGTCGCTAATCTTATGTTTACCCCATTTCTACCAATAGCTTTGGATACTTCTTCGGGTCTTAGGTATACTTCAGCTTTTGCTTTCTTGTCTCCTTCTGCCTCAAAGATATCCATTTTTACCACTTTAGCAGGACTCAATGCTCTAGAAATGTATAATTGAGTGTTTTTTGTGTAATTGACCACATCAATGTTTTCATTTCCTAATTCACGTACAATCCCATGAATCCTTGACCCCTTGATACCAACACAGGCACCTACTGGGTCAATTCTATCATCATAAGAATCTACCGCAATTTTTGCTTTTTCTCCAGGAATACGAGCCACACCTTCTATAGTAATCAAACCATCAAAAACCTCTGGAATCTCCTGTTCAAACAACTTGGTTAAAAACTCAGGAGCAGTTCTAGACAATATGATTACAGGTTTGTTCCCTCTTAATTCTGCTGTCTTGATGATTCCTCTAACAGAATCTCCTTTTCTAAAGAAATCTGAACGAATTTGTTCACTCTTTGGTAATACCAACTCGTTTCCTTCATCATCTAACAAAATAATTGCATTGTGCTTGATGTGGTGAACTTCAGCAGAATACAAATCTCCTTCTAATTCCTTAAATTTTTTGTACAAAATAGTACTATCGTGTTCGTATAACTTTGAAATTAAATTCTGACGTAACGCTAAGATCGCTCTTCTTCCTAGTTGGTGTAGTTTGATTTCTTCTGATACTTCTTCACCCACCTCAAAATCTGGTTCGATTTTTCTAGCTTCAGACAACTCAATTTCTTCATTGTCGTCCTCGGACATTTCATCTTCAACAACCGTACGGTTTCTCCAAATCTCTAAATCTCCTTTGTCTGGGTTTACAATAATATCAAAATTATCATCAGAACCGTATTTTCTCTTTAGAGCGGCTCTAAAAACTTCTTCTAAAATAGACATCAACATGACACGGTCGATGTTCTTATCATCTTTAAATTCTGAAAATGAATTAATTAAATCTATATTCTCCATTTATATATTTTAACTAAATAATATTTTTACTTTTGTTTCCTTTATCTCTGTATAGGTAAGGGTAACTGATTTCTGAACCGTTACTTTTCCTTTACCAATTGCTTTTGGCTCTCTCGCTTTCCAGCTTAAAACGATATGATCATCCGTCACCTCATCTAAAGTTCCCTCATACTTATCGTCCTCTGTTATAACGTTCAATGTTCTGCCTAAATTCTTAACATATTGCCTTTTTAAGGTAATCGGTTTAGAAATATCTGGTGTAGAAACATCGATACTAAAATCTTCTTCCTCTCTGTCCAATTGAGCCTCTACCGCTCTACTTACACGGATACACTCTCTTAACGGAACTCCTTTGTCTCCATCTATGACAATGGATATTTTGTTTTCAGCACCTATGGTCAAAGACACTAAAAATAATTCTTCGTGCTCCGATAACGCTTCATCAATATAATTTTCGACTTTGTTCTTGTCCATGTATACCTATAAAAAGTGGGGCTTATTAGCCCCACACATCCATTCGAATTATTTCAACGCAAATATACAAGTTTTTTATTGATTTACAATATTTTAATCTCTAAAGACCAAATGTGTTGTATTCACCACTATGACAACTCAAAAAAACTAGATTTCTCTAACGATTTCTGCCTTTCTCTACAAAATATAATTTGTTACATATAAACATGGAATGACTAAGTGAGGATTGGTCCAGTACTTGTTTGAAAAAAAGCTTCCATAGAACAAAAAGCTTGACAACATTAATGTTGTCAAGCTTAGAAGTTGTCCCACAAGGACTCGAACCTTGAACGACGGTACCAAAAACCGATGTGTTACCATTACACCATGGGACAGTGCGTTAGCGGTGGCAAATATACGTCACCTCTACAATTCTGCAAAACTTTTTCTTAAAAAAAATCACTTTTTATCAGAACTTATCATCTGTGGATTGAAAATCAACATTTTAATGTTTTTCATTTTTTGTTTATCTTATTTTATACAGAAGATTTTTTACTGTAAAAGGACTTCGACATATATATTTGGTTAAATTTGTGTTTACATTTTTAGTTTTAGAATTACAAAACATGAAAGAAATCAATTATCAGAAATGGAATGTCATCACCGGATGGATTGTATTTGCCATCTCATTAGTGACCTATACCCTCACACTAGAACCCACGGTTAGCTTTTGGGATTGTGGAGAATATATTTCAACTGCAGTAAAACTAGAAGTAGGTCACCCACCAGGTGCGCCGCTATTTCAAATGCTTGGAGCGTTTTTTGCCATGTTTAGTTTGTCTGACAACCATGTGGCTCATATGGTTAACTTTATGTCAGGGCTAGCAAGTGCTTTTACCATTCTTTTCATGTTTTGGTCCTTAACAAATTTGATCAAAAGAATAGCGATAAAAAACAAAGCTCTAGACAACAACAAAACCATCGCTATCCTAGGAAGTGCTACTGTCGGAAGTTTAACCTACACGTTTTCAGACAGCTTCTGGTTTAGTGCTGTGGAGGCTGAAGTTTACGCAATGTCCTCTTTTTTAATGGCACTCCTTTTTTGGCTGGGGTTAAAATGGGAAAAGTCTTTTGGTGAACCTAGAAACAATAGATGGCTCCTCTTGATATCTCTTATTATTGGACTTTCTTTTGGGGTTCATATTTTATCTCTTTTGGTTATTCCTTCATTAGTGTTCTTATACCTTAATCATTATTATTCCCATTATACGGTCAAAACTTTTATCATTGCAAATCTTATAGCTATTGGTATTCTTGCATTTGTATTTAAGTTTTTATTCCCTTACACTTTGTTGTTCTTCAGTGCCTCAGAACTTTTCTTTATCAACAATTTAGGACTCCCATTTAACACAGGAACCATTATAGCAGGAATTGTTATTGTTCTTGGTTTTTACTTTGGACTGAAACACACCAGAAAAAATAAACTTTACTTAGGAAATACAATCCTACTTTC
>NZ_JBDNAI010000123.1:0-3225 GCF_039768515.1 Wenyingzhuangia sp. | reverse complement strand
GAGGCTTGTGCCAGACCAATGGACCGTGGAATTTGACCTGCTGTTGGCGAAATATCTGAGCTGTGGTTGTATTGTTTTGTTAAATCTAGCCAATCTCCATTTTCATCATGACTTTGGGTTACAAAGTGAGCTCCCATCTGTCGGCCACCAGACATGGGTTCTTCAGCTAGATCTGGATGGGCATATAAAGCGGCAAAAAGTTGCTGTGGCTGAAGTAAATTATGGGCCATTAAAATGGTTTGATCCCTATAATAACCTGAACGAAAGTCCCCTTTCTGAAAATACCGACTCAACACAAGTTGCGGTAATTCTTTTCCATCACCAAAAATACCAAACTTGGCTTTTCCTGTCAAAACTTCTTTACGCCCAAGTAGACTACATTCACGACTTAGAACAATGATTCGATAATCGGCAAGTAACTCCTCTTTAAAAGAATCAAAGGAAAGCGCTGAATCCGCTACTTCTTGGGTTTTTGACATATTAGAATTTTAGGCAAGGCAAAAGTACAAAAATTAAAACGGAATAAAAACTGCCCTAGATACCCCTTTAAAACCACTTACGGCTGAATAATTGTGTAAGCGTTACTCGATCAAGGGTGAGGACAAATCTAATTTTCTGTGCATAATTGTGCTGGTCAACTTCTAATCCAGCACTGTTGTAGATTGGGAAATAGACCTCAAGATAATCAGGAAGAAAATTAAAGCGAATTCCGGTATCAAAAAGAACACGGGAGGGGGAGTCGTCGTGTTTGATAAAGCCAATGTCTCCGTAGGCTTCAATCCATTTCCAAATCCCCATGCTTGTGTTGGCAGTAATTAAATAATTATTGGCTAAAGGGTTTTCGAATTTCGTTTTAAACCCACCCTCTGCAGGAATGTATTGTTGACTGTAAATTCCAGTTGTTTCTGATCTTCCGAGATAATTATATTGAAATAAATAGTCGGTAGGACGATCAAGAGCAAAATTAAAATAGTCGGTATTGAGGTTGTTTTTCCACAAAAATTTTCCAGCAAAAAAGCGTAATGAAAACTGTCTTCCGCTGTTGGTTAAATGCCTGTAATCTGCTTTTAAACTAAACTTTCCAAACTTTGAACCGGCTTCAAGGTTACTTGACATGGTAAAATAATTCAAGGCATTTTTATTTGAAAAAATATAGCGTAAACCGGCGATTTTATAGTTTGGATTTTGAATTTGATCAATATTTTCTTCTCGATCTACTGATTGCCAAAACAATTGAAGGATCTCTTTACGATTTTCTCTCAGATTATTCGGTCTTTTCGCAATAAAAGCTGAGCCTGAAAATATGGTATACCGAAGGTTTTCATCATAATGAAAACTAGAACCAGAAAAGCCTACACTTTTCAAGTAATAACTTGAATCTTGATTGAAAGCATTGTAAGAAGTAGAGAAATATCCTACAAGTTGTTTGTTAACAGGAGAGTAAAATGGGTCAATGGAGAAAAAGAAAGGTCGTCTTTTTATTGTACTATTATTTATCCCAATGCCATATGAAATACCGTCATAAACATTAAAATTCACCTCTGGTCGATAGAATAATTGATTGTATGATGTATTTTCAAAGTCTTTTAGAAAGGTAAATCGAATGGGTTTAATTCCCAATAAGCCTAGCTGTTTAACATTGTTTCTCGGATTGAGTTCTGGAAATTTATTTACGGGATTAATGACTAGGTAGTCAGCATCTAATTTTGAGCGTTGGATGGTTTCACCAATAGTATTTCCCTCAAAGCGCTCAGTTTTTATTAATGAATCATTTCTTATCCAACCAAGAGAATAAGGAAGCGAATAGTTACTTTTCTCTTTAATTTGAAAGCTGAGTATGCTGTCCTGCTTTTTAAATTTTGCAAAGGACAAATCAACTGACGAACGACTTGAAAAATAGCGACTAAAGTCTCCAGTAGCGTTTAAGCCAAAATGATCGAAAAACGCAATTTTCAATGCAGCTCCTGTTAACTGTTCACGCTTTATCTTAGCTATAAATGGGGAAAGTTCTATGGAATTATTCTCAATGAAATAGTTCAAGACTTTGCCCATATGACTGGGTTGACCAATTTGATCATTGAATCGAATTAATTCATCTTTCGGGCGAAACAATTCTTGTTGCAGATTTTTGCGAAGAATATATTCATGGAATTCAAGAAATGTATCTTCAAAACTTAAATCTGTGAAGCGATATTTCTCGGTTAGAAAACGAATTAGCGGCTGTCGCATAAACGACTCCAACAATTTCGTGTCTGCATAGTTTTCTTTGACATATTGAGTCATCAGATAGGTTTGTAACCCCCCGAAAAGCCAGTAATCTTCTCTAGATTCTAGGGGTAACACTTCTGATAAATAATCGTATAAATAGGTGTTAAGTGCCTTTAATTCAAACTCAAACTGGGCAGGAAAAAGTTTTAAAAATCCAGGCACAAGTGTCAGCCCATAAAAAGGGCGCTTATTGTACTTTTCTTTCGATAGAAGCACGTTTTGGTGCGTGTACTTCCCCAACGCTTTTTCCAGAAAGTCATCTATTTTTGTGAGACTAAGTTTAGTTTCTTCTTTGTCTAAGCCATCTAGGTTTATGTTGGTCTTTATTTTTTTATTAGTTAAGCTAAACGTTTCATAGGCAATGTCTTTTCCTATATGAAAAAGTATTTTTCTCTTCGCTTTTGCAGAAAATCGATGGATTATGTTGTCATTATCATGAATTATATCTTGCGCATCAAGATTAGAATGTACCGCTAACTCTTTGGGAGCTATCAATGTACAGATAATATTGCTTGCTCCCATCGGGGAATCTTCCAAGTCTAAATGACTTTGCTTAATCCATTCTCCTGCTGTTCGCTCTGCAAGTGTCACGAAGAAGTTTTCCAATAAATAGGTTTCTTTTGTAACGATACCGTAACCTGTAAACCTTGCATCAGGGAGGTGGATAACATAGTCCAAATCAAGTATTATCTCTTCCTGCGCAATCAGTGGCTCTTCTAGTTCAATTTTTATGATATCCACTTGTTCAGGCTCGCGCTGCCACTTTACAAATGAATGATTAGTGCTGATTGAATTGATAATCGTTTTTCCCCGTTTCGCCTTCTTTGACAAATAGAAGCTTCGGTTGTATTCTTCCACCAATCGATCAGCAAGTGCACTTTTTGTAGAGCTATATGCGTTCGCCCAATCATTTAAGTATAGATGATTTAGTTCACTGTCCTCTGTGTTGGTGAAGGT
>NZ_JBDNAI010000023.1:0-17745 GCF_039768515.1 Wenyingzhuangia sp. | reverse complement strand
TGGTTAAAGCATTACAAACCTGAAATCTTTAAGAAGATAAAATATTCGTTGCATTTGCCGCAGTACTTAAGCTATGTGTTTACTGGAGTGCCTTTGAGCGAATATACCAGTATAGGTTGTCATACTTCTTTATGGAATTATGAAACTAGAGATTATCAAGATTGGGTATACAAGGAAGAAATAAACAAAATTTTACCTCCTATTGTTTCTACAGAAACCAGTCTTAATATCAATTACAATGGTAAGAGAATCAAAATTGGGGTGGGAATACATGATAGTTCGTCTGCACTTTTGCCTTATGTCAGAAGTGTAAATAAACCATTTGTGCTTGTTTCAACAGGTACTTGGAGTATTGCATTAAATCCATTTACAAACAAACCACTTACTTTAGAAGACGTCAATTCCGATTGTTTAAATTACATGAGGATAAACGGGAAACCTGTAAAGTCTTCTAGGTTGTTCTTAGGGAATGAGTACAAACTTCAAGTTCAAGAACTAACAAACAAATATGGTGTTGATGATGACTACCATAAGACTGTTGCATTTGATGATCAAGTTTACAGTGAAATCATAGCTGATTTTAAACATTCATTCAAGTGGAAGTCATTTGAGCATCACAAAATGCCAGACAAAACTTCTTACTCCTACCCTAACTTTGATCATGCATATCATCACTTAATGATAGAATTGACTCAGCTACAAGTTGAAAATATAAGAAGAATTTCTGCAGATCAAAACATAGGGCGATTGTATGTAGATGGTGGCTTTACCGACAATGAGTTGTATATAAAATTGTTGTCTCACTACATAAGAGACATGAAATTAAGAACTACTAAGGCTTCTTTGGGTTCAGCATTAGGAGCAGCTATTGCAATATCGGATACCAAATTAAATTCAAAATTTTTAAAGAAAAATTACGCGCTTAAAAAGCATGTACCTACCATAGTGAATTAATAGTACTCGTAATTTTTTCCTAAAATAAATTAAAAAACTCAGCTTCTTAAAGCTGAGTTTTTTAATTTTAACAATAGTGTAATCTTTTGGTAAAATCGGTATAGTACAGGATAGTAGGTCATCCCTAAAACCATATTTTGTGGTTTCGTATTGATACGATAATTAATTTTTAAAGATAAAGTAAAAAAAGATATGAGTGAAACATCAATAGAGATTGAGTCTGCTGGAGGCAGTGAGTTTGAGAGAATACCGGTACCCGGATCAAAATTAAAGGGTTGGAAGTCCTTTTTAGGAATGTATGCTGGAGAGCATGCTGCAGGAACTGAATTTATGATTGGTCCTTTGTTTTTAGCAGCAGGAGCCAGTCTAAAAGATTTGATCTTTGGATTGCTTATTGGAAACATTCTCGCTATACTAACCTGGCGTTATATCGTGGCACCCATTGCCGTTTCAAGCAAATTGACCTTGTATTACCAATTAGAAAAAATAGCGGGTAAACACTTGGTGAAAGTTTACAATGTTGTAAATGGTGTGCTCTTTTGTTTCTTGGCAGGGGCGATGATTACGGTTTCTGCTAGTGCTGTGGGTATTCCTTTTGACATTAGTTTTTCTGTTCCTGAAAATATTTTTGGATTGAGTACTCCTGCTTTTTCAACGATTGTTGTAATTGTAGGTTTGGTGATGACGGTTGTTGCTGCTGCGGGTTACAATACCGTTTCTAAGTTTGCTAATATTGCTGCACCTTGGATGATTGTAGTGTTTGCAGCTTGTGGATTGTCTGCACTTTCGCAAATGCAGGTTGATTCTTGGGATAGTTTATTAGCAGAGTGGGATAAAGGTGTAAGTATTGTTCAATCTGCTAATGGTAAGGTTGATTTCGGATTTTGGAAGATTGTTGTTTTTTCATGGTTGTGTAATGCTGCGATGCATTTTGGAATGGCAGATTTAACAATCATGCGCTTTGCAAAAGATAGTCGTGCGGGATGGGGCCCTTCTATAGGAATGTTTCTAGGTCATTACATGGCATGGATTTGTGCTTCATTTATGTTAGCAGCACAAATTAAATTAACAGGCGATGTTTCTGCAAATCCAGGTGCTTTGGCATGGAGTGCAGTAGGCTGGACGGGTATTATCTGTGTTATTGTAGCAGGCTGGACAACGGCTAACCCTACAATTTATAGAGCGGGTCTTGCATTTCAGAGTCTTTTTCCTGCTAATGCCAAAGCATACTCAGGGGTTATTTTAGCGGGTATCATTGCAACTGCAGCAGGTATTTTTCCTTCTTTATCGGGTAAATTATTAGACTTTGTAGGATTGTATGGTGCTATTTTAGGACCAATGGGAGGTGTGATTTTTGTAAATCACTATCTGGCAAAAAAAATGAACTTCACACAAGATTATGCAGAAGAAAAAAATACTGGGTTTAATGTAGCGGTCTTACTGGCTTGGTTAATTCCTGTTGCTCTAGGATTATATTTCATCTTTGGACAGGGCTTATTCCCTGCTTATGCGGTAATACCAGCTTGGATTGCTTCAAGTCTTTTGTATGTAATTATTATGAAACTTCAAAAATCTTAAAATCATGAAAATACTAAAATTAATTAGTGGGATATCAATAGGTGTTTTGATCTTATTGGTCAGTATATTTTCTTTCTTAGGGACAATAGAAACTTCAACGATGAATCTTCTTCTTTTGATAGGAACCATTCTGTGGTTTGCTGTTACCCCTTTTTGGATGAAGGAGGAGTAATGTCTATAGGGTCTTCCCTTTTGTCAAATAAACATTGAATCTAGCTACACCTTATTATAATAAGAGGTAGCTAGATTTTTTTTTAAGTCTATCAACTGCTTAGCCTTTACCTTGTATTGTTCTTATCCCTCTTAGTTGTGCTTTTGTTTTATCCCAAGACCATTAAACCTATCTTTTGTATGAATTCATAGTTACCTTTAATCTTTAATTTTACGGTTAGCACACTTCAATAACAACAAAACTCTTAGAATGAGCCTTGTTCTTCATTCTGTTTTATAACATGATAGTCGTGTCTTCTATTTCTTGACTTTTTAGGTTCCTACCAGTCAAGAAATGGTGAAGAGGTGCTTCTTGTATTTGAAAAGAATTGTAAAGGCCTAATGTGCCCTAGAGCACATACTCACCAATGAGTCTAACCAGTAGCTCATTCAATTTTTCAACAGAAAATTCACCAATAGTGGGTTCCAAATGGTCATTTCCTACCCCACTATCATCGGTGATAAAAACATAAGTTCCGTTGGTAAGTATTGCAAAGGAGCGCATTAAATATTCAGTTGATTTATCAACACCTGATGCTGTGATGGGTATTATCTTTATCCCTTTTTCTGCTGCCTTAATTAAATTTAATTCCATCGATGAAACAGCTTCTTGAGTATAGTGTGGGGGTGCATCTAACAACAAAAACAAGATACGGGCAGATGCATTGTTGTTCCATGAGTTTTGCGTTATGGCAACATCCAATGCCGTGTGGACTGCCTCTGGAAAATCACCACCACCCTGTGCCGACTGTTCTGAGATGAACGAAATCAGACGAGTTTCGTCGTCAGTAAAATCAAAAGAGCGGGTAACATATTCATCACCTTCATCTCTGTAGAATACAGACCCAAAACGCATTTCTAGAGAGGGGTTGTTTTCTTTTATTTGTTCAATGACATTGTTTAATTCCGCTTTTAAATAATCAATCTCATCGCTCATCGAACCTGTTGCATCTACTGCAAAATAGAGGTCAATTATTTTTTTGTTATCGGTGGTTTGATCTAAAACGACACTGTTAATACTAGAATCATAGGCTAGGGCTTCTACTACTTTTTCAGTATCCTTGTATTTGACTATGGCTGTGAGATTGTTTAGTCCCAAGTCAGACCAAAGGGTAGCCTTCCCTTTGTTGTCTGTTCTTACTTTCCATACTTCTTCTTCTCCAGAGAGAAGAATGATTTCAGCATTGGGAACAGGCAATTCTTTGGGGTCTTTAACAATAAAGCTGTACCTTTTTATTTCTTTTAAATTCCATTTGTTTACATCTTCAAAATATTCTTGGTTTTTCAATAAATCATTCCAGAAATCCCAGTGCTCAAGATCATTCCATTCTCCAGCGGTTAAAATTCCAGGTTCGAATTGTCCTTTTGAATCCCCATGACCCGAAGCACCAGAACCTGTACTTGTACTTCCTGATGAGGCTCTTGAGTCCTCAGCTAAAGTCATATGGACACCTTCCTCTGAACCACTATTAGAGGCTGAAGGTTCAGGCTCATTTACTTGCTCAAATAAACTTGTTTTTCCCTGTGCTTTTTCACGCGGTATCGCCTCTTCTTTCGTGCAACTCACGAAAAGCATTAGCACTCCTGCTAAAATTATTTTTATCAATGGTTTATGGTGCTTCATCACAAACGGTTTTTATTAGAGTTAGATTTTATTTGGAATGGTTTTATGTTTCATTATTTCCATACGTTTGGACGGAATAGAAAACTCAAACAGAGTCAAACCATCTTTTTGTAGGTTCAAGTTACGAAAATTTACAAGATTTAAGGACTGTTTATAATCCTAGCTTTAGAGTGTGATCATGGTACAGCATAATGAAGTGCTCTTAATGTTAGCTAGTGACTACAAGCAATCATGTTATACCCAGTGCTCTCGATCCAAACTACGGTACTGAATCGCTTCTGCTATGTGCTGCGATTGGATTTGTTCAGCATTGTCTAGGTCTGCAATAGTTCTGCTAACTTTTAAAATTCTATCGTAAGCTCTAGCCGAAAGGTTTAATGACTCCATAGCCTTTTTGAGTAAGTTTTTGGTATCTATATCTAATCTGCAATATTTTTTGATATGCTTGACATCCATTTGTGCGTTGTAGTGAATATTCATTTGATGTTCATATCTTTCCGTTTGCATGTTTCGTGCTTGTTGTACTCTTTTCTTAATCACTTTGCTCTTTTCAGCAGGGATATCATTGCTTAGCTTCTCAAATGGAACAGGATTTACTTCAATATGTAAATCAATACGATCTAATAGGGGGTCTGATACTTTATTAAGGTATTTTTTAACTTCTAAGGAGGAGGATTGGATTTTGTTATCATTATTGATGAAATCTCCACTAGGAGACGGGTTCATACTAGCGATTAGCATAAAACTACTGGGGTAAGTAATCGTAAATTTTGCCCTAGAAATAGTTACTTCTCTATCCTCAAGTGGTTGTCTCATCACTTCTAGTACACTTCTTTTGAACTCTGGTAATTCATCCAAGAACAGCACACCATTATGAGCCAATGATATTTCACCAGGTTGCGGATATTGACCTCCGCCTACCAATGCCACATCAGAAACAGTATGGTGTGGAGCTCTAAAAGGGCGTTCTAAAATCAACCCTTCTTTGTTTTTGGTATTTCCTGCTACAGAATGAATTTTTGTGGTTTCAATAGCTTCGTGTAAAGACATAGAGGGAAGAATACTTGGTAGTCTTTTAGCTAGCATAGTTTTTCCGGAGCCAGGAGGTCCAATTAGTAAAATATTGTGTCCCCCCGAAGCAGCAATTTCAAGTGCACGTTTCACAGATTCTTGCCCTTTAACATCCATAAAGTCAAAAGAAAATTTATTTTCAATTTCACTTAAGTATTTTTGGGTATCAAATACTAGAGGGGTAAAATCTTTATGATGGTTTAAAAAATCAATCACTTCGCTTAAGTCTTTCAATCCATAAACTTCAAAATCGTCTATCAAAGCGGCTTCTTTGGCATTGTTTAAGGGTAGTATAATCCCTTTAAAACCCTGTTTTTTGGCTTCAATAGCTATAGGTAAGACTCCTTTTATTGCTTGTAAACTTCCGTCTAAAGAAAGTTCACCCATGATCATAAATTCTTTTAGTTTGCTGCTGTCAATTTGTTTAGAAGCCGCTAGAATTCCGATAGCCAGCGAGAGATCATAGGCGGTACCTTCTTTTCGCATATCTGCGGGAGCCATATTGATGGTGATTTTTTTACCCGGGAAGTGAAGTTGATTGTTTTTTAAGGCCGCATGAATTCTAAAGTTACTTTCTTTAACAGCATTGTCTGGCAGGCCAACCAAATGGTAGCCAATTCCACTGTCAATATTCACTTCTATCGTAATAATGGTAGCATCTACCCCTAAAAATGAGGCAGCAAAAACTTTTTCTAGCATAGCAAATTTCTTTTTCTATACTACAAGTTAAAAAAATAAATTTTTAAAAGTTTTATAGGAAACCTAATTCTTGTGCTTTCTTAGAAAGTTCCACTAAATTTTTTACGTCAAGCTTCTTCATCAGATTAAAACGATGCGTTTCTATGGTGCGTTTGCTCTTTCCTAATTTATCGGCAATTTCTATATTGGTAAAGCCATTGAGGATGAATTCAAGAATTTCAATCTCCTTTCTTGTTAGTTTAGAATGCTCTCCGGGGTTAAAAGGCGTTGATTTTGTTGATACAGTGCCACTGATCAAACTATTTACAATGGCATTTGTGGTGTCACCACTAAAATATTTACCACCGCTGTTCACGTTTGTAATCGCTTTTACAAACTCTTCTTTGTTCGTGTCTTTTAACAAATAACCACTAGCACCGGCAGCAATTGCTTTTAAGATATACTCTTCAGAATCGTGCATGGAAAGGATGATGCATTTGGTGTTTGTTCCTAATTCACGAAGTTTAGCAACTGCATCAATTCCGTTCATCAAAGGCATTCGAACGTCAATAATTAAGATATCTGGATTTAACTTTAGGGTCAAATCAATCCCTTCTTGTCCATTGGTACCCTCACCAACAACGGTAAAATTTGATTCGCTTTCTAAAAGAGATTTTAAACCGTTTCTAACAAGTAAATGGTCATCTACCAATAAAATATTAATTTGACTCATTTGGGAATAGGACTTAATTTTAGCTATAAAATTAAAAGAAAATACTCAATTATAATCAAAGTCTTAATGTTTTTTTAAACGGTTTCCTATTAAATGTTTTTGGTTTTCACTTGACCTGTTTAGAATCTTGATTGAGGTGGGTTATAATTTGTCATTTGCTGTTTTAGAGGATTTTATTTGATCCTATTTTTAGTTAGCGTAAATATGACTAATTTTACAAAAAACAAGAACAGTATATGAAGTTCAATCAAGCCATCACTCTTATAGATCAAGCCAATAAAAAAGATCCGAATATAGAAGAGTACAATGGGGTAGCCTATCCAAAAGAATATATTTATGGTGTTCGTATGTCTGAGCGATTAGAGGTGTTTTTACCAAATGCGCCTGAATCTTTGAGATTAGCAGCCAGATGCCAGCACATTTGTAGGTGGGAAATTCCAAGAAATGCATATCCAATGGATAGAGTAGGGTATCTGACTTGGAGGAATGATTTAAAAAAGTTACATGCAAAAAAAGCCTCTGAGATTCTAAGTTCTGTCGGCTATAATCAAGATCTTATTGATGAAGTTCAAATGATGTTGTTGAAAAAACAGTTAAAAAAGAATGAGCTCACTCAAGCCATAGAAGATGTTATTTGCTTGGTTTTTTTAGAATTCTATTTCGATAATTTCATAGGAAAACATAAGGAAGATAAAATCATAGATATTGTTCAAAAAACTTGGGTTAAAATGTCAGAAAAAGGGCATGATGCTGCTTTAGCATTGTCTTTTTCTGAAATAGGGTTGGCCATGGTTCAAAAAGCTTTAGCGTAAATTGGGATTACTAGATACATATTTGTCAGACAGAGAGCGATCCACCTTACAGCGAAGACGTTCTCAAATATCGGGTGCATTTTTTTTGCTTTTTGTCGTGGTCATTGTCATGAGCTATATTTTGCAAAATCAACTGTCAGAGACTGATAACGTTCGAATGACCAAAGAAGATATTAGTCATTTAAAAACCACTCTTGGGTTATTGTTTTTATTTATATTGGTTTATCTGGGTTGGATTTTGTTCAAATTGATAAGACCCACCTATATCAGTTATTTAGATTTGATTACGGATTTATTGGCGATAAAGAACAATATAGATGTAAGCAACAGACCTCTATCATCAAGAGAGAACACCCTTTTGAGGTATAGGGAGTTAAATTTTGCAGTGAATAACGCTGTTTTATATGCCACCATTACTGATGAAAATAGAATTGCTTATATCAGTAAAAAGTTTGAAGAGTATCTTGGGCACGAAGAAGATTTGACCTTTAGAAAGTTTGAAGAAGTTCTTACGGATCATCACAGTCAACAGTATAAAATTAAAAAGATAATCAGTACAGCCTCAGAAGAACTCGTCAATAAAGAGTTGCGATTGATCAATCAGGCAGGGGAAGTTTTTTGGATGGAAATTTCTATAATCAATATGGATAATCTAAAAAACTCCAGGCGTAGATTGATTGTTTGTCATGACATCACCAAGCGAAAGAATGCGGGTATGGAAATGCAGCGTGTGAATAGGGATAAGTTTGAAGCAGAGGTCCAATCTCAAAAAGACTTGTCTCAACAAATCATGACTGCCCAGGAAGACGAGCGCAAAAGAATTGCACAAGACATTCACGATGGTATTGGACAAATGTTAACCGCCCTAAGGTTTAGTATAGATGGAATAGATTTTTCTAATCAAGAGAAAGCAGAGGACAGTTTGCATGCGTTAAAAGAAGTTTTTGGTCAATTGATAAAAGACGTAAGGTCAGTAACCTTCAGTTTGGCGCCACCAGAACTGACGGATCATGGCGTGGCTTCTGCCATAAGAAAAATGAGTAATATGGTTGGGGATTATACTGGGCAGAAAGTTTTGTATGAAAACATTTCTGAATTCAATATGCGCCTGCAGAATAATGTGGAAGTGAATATTTATCGTGTGGTTCAAGAGGCGATTAACAATGCTTTAAAATACTCAAAGTCCAAATACATTTTGATTACTTTAGATCATACCGATTCTTACTTAAAAATTAAAGTAAAAGACGACGGAATTGGTTTTGATCCTACCGAGAAAAACAGCTACGAGGGTACAGGGAACGGATTGATTTTTATGAAAGAAAGAGTCGGCTACATTGATGGCGAGCTAAGAATTTCATCGGAAAAAGGTCAAGGGACTACCGTACATATTGTGGTACCCATTTAGTAGTGTTATTTGCTTTTGAATAGACTTATCAGAAGTGCTAAATTTCTTTATTTAACATTTTCCACAATTCGTCTTTTAATGCCACAATTCCAGTATTTGCGATAGAAGAGATAAAAAGAGTTTTAACTCCTTCAGGTAGTTCTTCTTCCATTTCTGCTTTCAGTTCTTCATCGAGCATGTCAGATTTTGTAATGGCTAAGATTCTATCTTTGTGTAGCAATTCTGGATTGTGCAATTTTAGTTCATTCAATAGGATTTTATAATCAGTCCTGATGTCATCAGAATCTGCAGGAATCATAAATAACAAGGTAGAATTGCGTTCAATATGTCTTAAAAAGTAATGACCTAATCCTTTTCCTTCATTCGCTCCTTCAATAATTCCAGGGATGTCAGCCATAACAAAACTTTGATAGTCTCTGTAGTCTACAATCCCTACATTTGGTTTGATGGTGGTAAAAGCATAATCTGCAATTTTTGGCTTGGCAGCACTTACCACAGAAAGTAAAGTAGATTTACCTGCATTTGGAAAACCGACCAGACCTACGTCTGCTAATATTTTCAGTTCTATTTGAAACCATCCGTCAACAATGGGCATTCCTGGTTGCGCGTATCTCGGCGTTTGATTTGTCGCGCTCTTAAAATGCCAGTTCCCAAGTCCACCTTTTCCTCCTTCAACTAAAATGACTTCTTGTTTGTCTTCTGTGATTTCAAATAAAATTTCTTGTGTATCCGCATCACGGACAATCGTCCCCAAAGGCACTTCTAAATACTTATCTTCACCATCTGCTCCTGTACTTCTACTAGAGCTACCAGCACCACCATGACCCGCTCTAGAATGTTTTAAAAAGCGCAAATGATGCAGCGTCCACATTCCTTTGTTTCCACGTAAAATTACATGACCACCACGACCTCCGTCTCCACCGTCAGGCCCCCCTTTTTCCACAAATTTTTCTCGGTGTAGATGCATGGATCCCTGCCCTCCTTTTCCAGAGGCAGCGTATATTTTAATATAATCTATAAAATTCCCGTCAGTCATAATTGTAGCTGTTATCTATTGTCTAACTCAGTCGATAGCAATGAATATTTAAAGAAAAAGCTATTAGCGTTTAATACATAAACGCTAATAGCAGTCTGCTATTGATGAATAGCTGTTTATAGTGAATCAATCACTGTCGAAATTAACGCGGTAATCCCTTCAATAGAGCCAACGCCATTAATTCCATAATATTTGTCTTGTTTCTCGTAATATCCTTTTACAGGTGCAGTTTCGGTGTTGTAGGTGTCTATTCTTTTTTGAATCACTACTGGGTCTGCGTCATCTGCTCGCCCACTTGTTTTCGCTCTTTCAGTTAATCGGTTTTTTAATTCTTGTTCATCAACTTCTAAGGCAATCATACCGTTAATTCCTGCATCCTTCTTTGCTAAGAAAGTGTCTAGAGCTGCCGCCTGAGATCCAGTCCTTGGAAATCCATCAAAAATGAATCCATTTGCTTCTGAATTTTTGTCTACTTCAGCCTCTAACATGTTAATGGTTACTTCGTCCGGAACCAACTGTCCTTTTTCTATGTAAGATTTGGCGAGGATTCCTAATTCAGTATCATTTTTCATGTTAAATCGGAACACATCTCCTGTTGAAATGTGGACCAGATTGTATTTGTCTTTTAGAACCTCAGCTTGAGTTCCTTTTCCTGCTCCCGGAGGGCCAAATAAAACAATGTTTTTCATCTAAATCTGTTTAAATTCCTGTATGCCAGAAAATAGTAATTACTTTATCAAGTATGCAAAGGTACATATATCCGTTTAATTCTTCCGAAAAAGTGTCATGAAACTTCTACGACTCTTTTAGCGCATAAACTTCAGGAAGACCTCTCCCCATGCCGTCGTAATCCATTCCATACCCTAAAATGAATGTGTTTGGAATTTCTATACCAATGTAATCAATATTGATTTTTTTGTTGTAAACAGTAGGTTTCAAGAATAAAGTAGCGACTTTTATTTTTTTCGCTCCATTTTGTTTCAGGAGTTCAATAATTTTTTCTAGGGTGTTTCCTGTGTCTATGATATCTTCTATCACCACCACTGTTTTGTGGGTCAAATCTTCATTTAATCCAATGATTTCATTAACGATCCCTGTAGATTGTGTTTGTTCATAAGAGGCTAGTTTGATAAAACTAATTTCACAAGGCTGATCGTATGCTCTTACTAGATCACTGCAAAACACAAACGCACCGTTCAAGATTCCGAGAAACAATGGGGTCTCATCTTTGTGATCAGTCCTGATGTCCTTTGCCATTTTTTCTACGGCTTTGCTAAGCTCCTCTTTTGTTATGTAGGGCTCAAAAAATTTATTCTTGATTTGTAACATTTATATGGATATTTACAAAAAAACCGTTCTAAAGATAGAACGGTTTTTTTGTTATAAAAATAAGCAGTTTATTGTTTGCTAGATTTTTTATTTACAGTGTCATACATGATCGGTGATGCGATAAACAATGAAGAATAAGTACCTACAATTACACCAATAATTAAGGCAAACATAAATCCTTTAATGCTGTCTCCACCAAATAGGAAAATAGCAATCAATACTACTAGAGTAGTAATAGAAGTGTTGATGGTACGTCCTAAAGTAGAACTTAATCCTTTGTTTACTACAGCTAAGAATGACCATTTCTTGTGCTCGTTAGAATATTCACGGATTCTATCAAAAATAACCACAGTATCATTTAAAGAATAACCTACGACGGTTAAGATCGCAGCAATAAACGCTTGATCTATTTCCATGTCAAATGGCATTAATCTATAGGTAATAGAGAATACAGAGAGTACAACGAGTACATCATGGAAAACAGCAACTACAGCACCTAGTGAGTATTCCCACTTCTTAAATCTTAGTAAAATATACAAGAAGACCCCAAGAAGAGAACCAAATATAGCCCATCCTGCAGCTTCTTTGATGTCATCAGCAATGGTTGGTTCAACTTTCGCAGAAGATAATATTCCAGTGTCTTGACCAATAAATCCACCCTTAAACTTTTCAATAGTTGTTCCTTCTGGGAAGAATTGTTTCAAACCGTTAAACAATGCGGTTTCTACTTGTCCATCTGTAGCAGCACCTTCTTGATCGATTAGATATTTGGTTGTGATTTTTAATTGGTTGCTGTTTCCGTATGTTTTCACTTCGGGAGCAGATCCAAAAAATGCTTTCAGTGATTCAGTAGCTTCAATAGGCTTTATGCTTTGATCAAAGCGAACAGTGTAGGTTCTTCCTCCAACAAAGTCAACGCCATAATTTAGTCCATTGGTAAATAGAGAACCGATACCTGTAAGGATAATAAGGGCTGAAACTAGATATGCTTTTTTTCGTTTTTGTAAGAATTCAATATCAATACCTGTAAACCAGTTTTTTGTTGTTCCAGTGTTGAATGCCAGAGTTTTTCCTTTTGCCGTAGCTGCATCCAAAAGCAATCTGGTGATAAATATGGCAGAGAACAAAGAAGTTAAAATACCAACAATTAAAGTAAATGCAAATCCTTGGATAGGTCCTGTTCCGAAAACGTACAAAATACCACCTGTTAAAAGTGTGGTTACGTTTGCGTCTAAAATAGCAGACAAAGCCCCTTTGATACTAAATCCTCTATCAATAGCACCATTGATTCCTTTACCGCTTCTAAGATTTTCCTTGATGCTTTCGAAGATAATAACGTTTGCATCAACAGACATTCCAATGGTTAAAATAATACCAGCAATCCCAGGCAATGTCAGTACGGCTCCAAATGATGTAAGCACTCCAAAAATAAAGATGATGTTTACCAATAAAGCAATATCAGCATACCATCCTGCTTTTCCGTAGTATAAAATCATCCAAGCCAACACAAGGATAATAGCAATAGCGAAGGAAATTAAGGAAGCATTGATTGCCTCTTGACCTAGAGAAGGTCCAACAATTTCGGATTGAATAATGTGAGCGGCAGCTGGTAGTTTACCTGCTTTTAAAACATTTGCCAAATCGGTAGCTTCTTCGATAGTAAAGTTACCTGAGATAGAAGTTCTTCCTCCAGTGATGGCATCGTTTACTCTAGGCGCCGTGTAAACATAGTTGTCTAAAACAACAGCTACAAATTTACCAACATTTGCGCCTGTCATTTTTGCCCATAGTTTGGAACCATTTCCGTTCATCGTCATGCTTACCTCAGGATTTGCTCCTAGTTGATCAAACTGTTGGCTTGCATCAGAGATGACATCTCCCTCTATAGGCGCTTGATCATTTCTGTTAGATTTGATTGCGTATAATGGTAGTACATCGTTAGTAGATTTGGCATCCCATAAAAACTTAGCGTACTTGTAATCTCCTGTAAGTAAAGCTCTAACGTCTTTGTTGTTTAAGTATTCGTTTACTTTGGCAGTATCTTTCACTGCGGCATATCCAATAACAGAAGAGACTTGACCAGTAGGCTGTAAATAGCTAAATAAACTAGATTTTAGATTTGAAATAGAATCAGTTTCTGTTTCAACAGCTCCTAATAAATCATCAATTGAGTCTTCTGATGTTTTTTCTTCCTTTGCAACTTCTACTTTCTCTTTTGGAGTTTCAGCTGCGATCATTTCAGTTACTTTTTGATTGGCAGCGATTAAGAATTGAACCAATTCTTGACCTGTGTATACTTCCCAGAACTGTAATTCTGCTGTAGATTGTAATAATTTTTTAACACGCTCCACATCTTTAGCTCCTGGTAATTCTATGAGGATTCTTCCAGAAGTACCAATTCTTTGAATGTTGGGTTGTGTAACCCCGAATTTATCAATACGAGAACGTAATACTTGAAAAGCAGTAGAGATAGAGGCATCGATTTCTCCAGCGATGATATCTTTAGCTTCACTATTAGATGTATTGAACGTTATTTTTTCACGTAAATTTTTAGTTCCAAAAATAGAAGGATCACTTAGTTTGGTTTCTCCAGCAATTTTTTCAAATTCTTGATAAAACAAATCAAAGTAGCTATTTGAAGAGTTTTTTTGAGCAATTGAAGCTGCGTCTAGTGCTTTGTTGAAGACAGGGTTTTTGGAGTCATTAGACAATCCAATTAAGATGTCTTTTACAGAAACTTGTAGCGTTGCGTTAATTCCACCTTTTAAATCTAGACCTAAGTTGATTTCTTTGTCCTTAATGTCATTGTAGGTGTAATCTCCAAACCCTAATACACCAGGAATATTGGCAACAGAATCAAGATATTTCTTTTCTTGTTTGGCAATTTCTCTTCCGTCGTTTTCTTCTGCGTTTGCTTTTGCATATGTCAGTGCCTCTTTTTCTACTTTGTTCGCGAAAAAAGTAAAAGATAAAGAGTATAAGCTTGCCAGTCCAAAAAGGATGGCGAATAATCTAATAAGTCCTTTGTTTTGCATTTTTATGTATGTTTTCTCTTGGTATTTTTATGTAAGTCAGCAAATATAATATTTCAACTTAATAAAGTCTAATTTTAGCAATGAATTGTTGAAATATTCATAATGATGAATCTATTGAGGGGTTATAGAACCCTGTAAACACTTAGTTTGTCTGCCTAAAGTAAGTGCTTTACTTCATCAAAATTTAGCCCTCCGTAATTCCCTGAACTCATCAATACAGTCGCACTATTTTCCATATTTCGTTGGAACAAGAAGTTTTTGAAGTCCTCGGGATTTGTATAAATAATCAGGTCGTCTCTTTCAAAAGCGTTCTTGATTTGTTGTTCAGAAATATTGTCCAATTGCTTGATGGCAACAGCCTCTGGAGCATAAAAAACCACAGCTGTATCTGCTGCGTTTAGCGCACCCTTATACTCTTTTAAAAACGCTGCATTTAAACTGCTATATGTATGTAGTTCAAGACAAGCCAATAGGTGTCTGTTCTGATATTGATGCTTAACCGCTTTCGTTGTTGCCGCTACCTTGCTTGGAGAATGCGCAAAATCTTTAAAAACAACGGCCTCTTTGTTCTCAGCTATTTTTTCTAGTCGCTTGTTGGCTCCTTTGAAACTTTCAATGGCTTCGTAAAATTCTTCTTCTCCAACCCCCATATGTAGGCAAATCCATTTGGCTCCTGCTAAGTTTTGTAAGTTGTGTTTTCCAAAAAACTCAAGCGGTAAATCGCCCTCAGGAGTATCTAAAAGCGTTGTCCCTTCTTCAATGGTATAATTAGGAGTGGTGTATGGGTATTTCTTGATGGTGTTTTTAGAGTTCTCAACTACGTTTTTCACGTGTTCATCTTCTTGGTTGTAAACCATAATTCCACCCGGGGTGATAGCGTCTGTGAAAATAGAAAACTGTTCCAAGTAATTTTCAAACGTAGGAAAAACATTGATATGGTCCCATGCGATCCCACTCATTAAGGCAATGTTAGGTTTGTACAGGTGAAATTTAGGGCGCCTGTCTATTGGGCTAGATAAATACTCATCTCCTTCTAAAACTATGAATTCATTTTCTTCGGTCAAATGTACCATGGTGTCAAAACCTTCTAGTTGTGCACCTACCATATAATCAACCTCGATTTCAAGATAGTTCATCACGTGTAGAATCATCGAAGTGATGGTTGTTTTTCCGTGAGAACCTCCAATGACTACTCTTGTTTTTTGTTTGGATTGCTCGAATAAAAATTCAGGGTACGAATAAATTTTTAGTCCTAATTCTTGTGCTCTTAAAAGTTCTACATTGTCTGGTTTGGCATGCATTCCCAAAATAACAGCATCTAGATTCGTTGTTATTTTTTCAGGATACCATCCAAAAGTTAGCGGAAGCAAGTCTTTATTTGCTAGCCTCGATTTTGAGGGTTCAAAGATGGTGTCATCACTCCCTGTAATTTGATATCCCTTGTTGTGGAGTGCAATAGCTAGGTTGTGCATGGCGCTTCCTCCGATGGCTATGAAATGTATTTTCATGGATTTGTAGTTTCAGACGAGTAGGTCTATTTACAGGGTAAATTTAATAAAAGGTGTTCATCTATGCCTTGGTTTTAGAGATTAAATATGTAAATCCATTACGATTATCAATATAACGATGGGTAGCGGTTTAAATTCTCTATGAAAAATAATTGCAAACCGCTTTTAAGAATAGTTATCTTTGTCACACAGAAATTTAGAGATCATGGACTTAAATGTAATCCCCAGAATAAAACATGCAAACAGTGACAACTTTTTCTTATTGGCTGGTCCTTGTGCCATTGAGGGAGAAGATATGGCTTTGAGCATTGCAGAGCGAGTAGTTAGTATAACAGACAAATTAAACATTCCTTATGTGTTCAAGGGGAGTTTTAAAAAAGCGAATCGCTCTAGGGTTGATAGTTTTACCGGAATAGGAGATGAAAAAGCTTTGAAAATTTTGCGTAAAGTTTCCGAAACTTTTGATGTGCCTACCGTTACAGATATTCACGAAATTTCTGATGCTGCAATGGCAGCAGAATATGTTGATGTGTTACAGATTCCTGCCTTTTTGGTTCGTCAAACAGATTTGGTGGTGGCAGCTGCTAGAACTGGAAAAGTTGTCAACTTAAAGAAAGGGCAATTTATGAGTCCAGGAGCCATGCAACATGCTGTTCAAAAAGTAAAAGATACAGGTTCAGATAAAGCCTGGGTTACAGATAGGGGGACGATGTTTGGCTATCAAGATATGGTGGTTGATTTTAGAGGAATTCCAGAAATGAGGCAATTTGCGCCAACGGTCTTAGACGTGACTCACTCTTTGCAGCAACCCAATCAAACAAGTGGAGTTACTGGAGGAAGACCAGACATGATTGGCACCATTGCTAGAGCTGGAATTGCAACTGGCGTTGATGGTTTGTTTATAGAAACTCATTTTGATCCTGCTGCGGCAAAATCTGACGGTGCGAATATGTTAGATCTTCAATATTTAGAAAAGCTATTGACAGATTTGACAGCCATTAGGAAAGTCATTAACACTCTGTAAAAAGGAGTTTTAATCATGAAATTCAGTTTAAGAGGACTGGGTTTTGTCTACCCCCTTCTTCTATTTTTTGAGTTTTAGAATCAAATCTTCTAAGCCATTTAGTTTTAACTCATAGACCTCAGACATCATTTTGCCTAGTGTTCCTGGGGGGAAACCTTTGGTTTTATACCAAACGATGTAATGTTCGGGTAGGTTAATCAAATCATAACCTTTGTATTTTCCAAATGGCATTTTAGTGTTGGCGAGTTTGATTAAATAATCTTGGTCGAACAAATTTTTCATTATTTGTATATTGCGATGGGTTATGAGGGTATAAATATATACATTTGCAAACTTCTTTGACAATATGGGGACGACTGGTTTTGACAGCGAGGTCAGTTAACTAGTAAGCATGCCGAGAGATGGAACTCTTTCTCGTAAATCGAGGTTCTAAACAAATAAACGGTGAAGAATCTTTCGCCATGGCTGCCTAATTATCCGAATTAATAGTACGATAAGGCCTAGGCTCACAAGGTGAGCAAGCTATGCATCTCCTGCCAGCGCTGATAGACCGCGTGCAATTTAGAGATGTCGTAAAAGTCTACATAGGAAACGCATTACTTAGCTGTGTTTCCGAAACTCAATAAGTTAAGCTTTGGGTAGGTCGTTTTTAGCCGGCCCACTGCCGACAATACGATAAAAACTAAGCATGTAGAAAGCTACGCAATTGCTCGTTTGGACCCGAGTTCGATTCTCGGCGTCTCCACTT
>NZ_JBDNAI010000122.1:0-19718 GCF_039768515.1 Wenyingzhuangia sp. | reverse complement strand
TCATTTTTTTCTTCGGCTTCTATAAAGTTTTTGGCAGAGGCGGTTAACATTTCATCAACCACATCAATCCCAATTACGCCTTGTTTTTGACGAGAAAAATAAGCAAATTGAAGCAGTTCCATTCCGCCACCAACCCCTACATAAAGAATCTTAGGGTGGTTAGATAAGTCACGAGCGTGTACAGTAGAACCACATCCGTAGTTCATTTCTTGCATTATTTTAGGGATGGTTAATCCAGGTAATTCCCATATAGGATTGGTGGTGCAGCACAATCCAACATCTGGAGTCAACGCTGCTTCTTTGTATACGTTTTTGGTGGTCTCTAAATAGCTCATGTCTTTTGTTTTTTGTGTTGATGGGTTTTACAATTGTTTGATCAATTGGGTAAATAGTGTTATTAAACTGGGTTCTGCTTTGGCTGCCATCGCAAAAATTTCAGGAATGTCAATTGGGTTCAAATGATCAGGATCACATTCGTCTGTCAATACCGAAACAGCAATACAGGGCAATCCTATTTGGTTGGAGACAATCACTTCTGGAACTGTACTCATCCCCACAGCATCAGCGCCTATGGTTTTTAAATAGCGGTATTCTGCTCTCGTTTCTAATTGAGGTCCTACAACTGAAGCATATACTCCTTTGTGTAGGTTGATGTTCTGCGCTCTTGCTATCTTTTCCAATTGTTGGTTCATTTCTTTGTGATATGGTGCAGACATGTCCACAAAAATATTTCCAAAATCTCTTGCATTTTTAAAAGCGAGGGGAGATCCTCCTTGTAGATTGATGTGATCTTCAATCAGCATTAATTCTCCTTTATTGAAGTCTAGATTGATGGCGCCTGCAGCGTTAGAGATGAGTAGTTTTTGAACCCCAAGACCCTTTAAAACTCTTATTCCATAGGTTATCTCATTAAAAGAGTAGCCTTCATACAAATGAAAACGTCCACTCATCACCACAACAGTTTTCCCCCCAAGTGTACCAAAAATTAACTTCCCTGCGTGCGATTCCAAAGTTGAGGTAACAAAATGAGGAAGGTCTTCATAGTTGAAAACAATTTGGTCTTGAATGTCATCTACTAATTTTCCCAATCCAGTTCCAAGAACAATTCCAATACTAGGTTCTGGAACCCCTGTTTTTTTTATGAAGTTAATGCTTTCTTGAAGGTTTGCTAAGGTCATATTATTTGTAGTTTTTAACATGATGAAATACACTCGAATTTTGGTCAATGTCTTCTAGAAAATCGATGTCATTTAGTTCTTCTAACAAAAATACCTCTTCCTCTTCTAAGTCCATCAAAGTGTCTCTTAATACGGTGTCTGTTCCCCAATCTTTAAAGTTAAAAACAGAAGTTTTGGGTTCGTTTAGTCCAAGCAAATAATATCCACCGTCTTCAGAAGGACCAATAACGGTTTGTTGTTTAACTTCTTCAAAGGCTTGTGTTAAGATCTCTGGGGTTAACGTTTCAAGGTCACTACCAATCAGGATAATTTCTAAGTATCCCGACGCAAAACCTTTTAAAAAAGCATTTTGCATTTTGGCTCCTAATGTTCCTTCTATTTGTGTCATTTTGACAAACGCTCCCTCATCCCAAAGATCATGAATTTCAATGTCATCGGTATAAAAAACCCATTTGTCTACGTTCAGATCTTTGGTGATGTTGTGGGTGTGTTTCAGCAAGTCATGGTAAACAGCTAAAGCAGTTTCATCTGAGGTTTCTTTGGCTAATCGTGTTTTTACTTTTCCCAATTCTGGTTTTCGAGTAAAAACGATAAGCAATTGGTTGTCGTCCATTTTTATTGGTTTTTGGCTGTTGTTTTTTTTTGGTTTTGATCTCTGTGAAGAACTAAACAACTTCGCCTTGGCAGCTACTTCCTGCTCCAGCAGTACAACCATAGCAATGCTGTGAGACTCTAATTGTTCTTTGTTGTAAGTCTTCAAGATTAAAGGTAGAGATATGTTTTCCGGTGGCCGCTATTTTTAAATTTAATTGTTGATTAAAATCACAATCATATAAATATCCATTCCAATCAATAGAAATGGTGTTTTTACACATGACATTTTCTACCGCCATTGGGTTGTATGCCTGAACCAGTTCGTCCATGTAATCCTCGTAATTTTCGCTAGCGACTAAGAATTCTAAGAATCGGCTGATCGGTAGATTGGTAATGGAAAATAATTGATGAAAAGTGATGCCAAAATCTTCTTCAAGAGCCGTCTTGAATTCTCTTTCTAATTCCGATTGATTTCCAGGTAAAAAGGCACCAGAAGGGTTGTAGACCAAATCGAGCTTTAATTTACTTCCTTTTGTACCGTAGCCCACTTTGTTTAGTTCTAGGAGTGCTGCTATTGAAGCGTCAAAAACACCATTCCCACGTTGTTTGTCTGTTTTTCCTCTTTTGTAGAATGGTAAAGAAGAGACGACATGTATTTGGTGTTTTTTGAAAAAAACGGGGAGGTCATAGTATTTAGGATTCGCCCTTAGGATGGTTAAATTAGAACGCACAATAAAATCTTGAACTCCAATTTTGCTAGCTTCTTCAACAAACCACCTAAAGTTAGGATTCATTTCTGGGGCACCACCAGTTAAATCCAACGTAGTTGCACCTGATATTTTGAGTTTGTCCAAGCACAGTTGCATGGTTTCTTTTGTCATGATTTCTTTTCTGTCTGGCCCTGCATCCACATGACAGTGTGCACATACTTGGTTACACATATAACCTAAATTCACTTGAAAAATGTCAAGTCTATTCGGTTTTAAAGGGAATTGCTTGGTCTCAGCAACCTTTTGTTTGAAAGTTGGGAGCGATCCGTCGGCAAACCCCCCACCATGGAGCAAAGCCAGTTGGTTTTTAGGATCGGCTAAACCATTTTTTCTTTTTGCGAGTGATTTCATTTTTAATTGTGCTGTGGATTGAATATAAAGTACAAGGTGTTTCGCTTTGTCGGTTGTCCATTGGGCTCAATACTTCATGTTTTGAACTTGTTTACATGGACAACTTATCGTATTTCTTCATCATTTGTACCCCATGCACTAGCGTAGCTCCTGATTTTATTGCTGCCGCTACATGAACGGCTTCCATCATTTCTTCTCTTTCTAGGCCTCGTTTCAATCCATCAGAGGTGTAAGCATCTATACAATAAGCACACTGTACGGTGTGAGAAACCGCTAAAGCAATTAAAGATTTCTCACGAGCAGTTAATGCACCCTCTTCGAAGACTTTACCGTAGTACTCAAAAAATTTCTCTCCTAACTCTTGATCCCATTCGTTTATCTTTCCAAAGTCTTTTAAGTCCTTGGGGTCATAATATGTTTTTTGCATTTTTTAATTTTTGTGTTGTAATCTACAATATACTAAATCTTGTGAGTTTATATATTAAAATGGCTATAGATTCATCAAATAATATGCAGATGATAACCCTAGCGGAACCACAAAGGATTTGAGGGTTTGTTGAGATTGATGATAGAGGGTTTGCTTGTCTTCAAAAGGAACTCTTTTGGTTTATCAACGTTCGATTACTCCTTTTTTGTTATTTTTGTCACACAAAATTTAGAAAACTATTTTTTATGAAAGCATATGTATTTCCTGGACAAGGAGCACAGTTTAGCGGAATGGGAAAAGAGTTGTATGAAAACTCTCCATTGGCCAAAGAATTATTTGAACAAGCTAACGAAGTTTTAGGATTTGAAATTACAAAGATCATGTTCGAAGGATCTGTAGAAGATTTAAAGCAGACCAACGTAACACAGCCCGCCGTATTTTTACACGCTGTAATTTTAGCAAAGGTTTTAGGAGACGATTTCAAAGCGGATATGGTCGCAGGACATTCCTTAGGAGAATTGTCTGCTTTAGTAGCCAATGGAACTTTGTCATTTGTGGATGGATTGAAATTGGTAGCAAAACGTGCAGATGCTATGCAAAAAGCTTGTGAAATGCAGGCAGGAACTATGGCAGCTGTTTTAGGTTTAGCCGATGCGGAAGTTGAAGAGATCTGTTCAAGCATAGATGGAGTTGTGGTTGCAGCAAACTATAACTGTCCAGGACAATTGGTCATTTCTGGAGCCGTAGAAGCAGTAAAATCTGCTTGTGAATTGGCTACTGAAAAAGGAGCCCGTAGAGCCTTGTTGCTCCCTGTTGGTGGGGCTTTTCATTCTCCATTAATGGCACCAGCTAAAGAGGAATTGGCAGCAGCTATTGAGGCAACTCAATTCAATTCACCTTCTTGCCCAGTTTATCAAAACGTTGTGGCCAAAGCCGTTACTGACCCAGAAGAAATCAAACAAAATTTAATTGCTCAATTGACTGGAGCGGTCAAATGGACTCAATGTGCACAGGCAATGATCTCAGATGGTGCAACAGAGGTGATCGAAGTGGGGCCAGGAAAAGTGTTACAAGGCTTATTTGCCAAAATTGATAGGTCTGTCGCTCGAAGTAGTGCAGAGCTGTAATCTTTAAAAAAATAAAAATAAAAAATCCCTTCTGTATCTTCAGAAGGGATTTTTTATTGGGGTTTAATATTGGTCTTCTTCAAATTCGAGTTCAGCATCTTTTTCCCAGATTTCCATCTCGCAAGGTTTGCAATTGAACTTAAGTTTGTATTGATTTTCTCCATGAGTTAGAGTCAAGGGTTCTTTTAGTTTTTCACCCATAGTGTCACGTTGGAATCTTGCACATTTCCCCAATTCGTATTTGACACAATATTTAGTGGTCATCACTCTGGCTTTACCAGGTTCCCACTGTAATTCAAATGCTTTCTCAATGTCTTCAACCCCATGTCTCTTATAAAATTTTTGAGCCAGTTTGTTAGACACGTTATAAGTGAAGTCTAGTGTTTTTTCTGGATAAGGATGTTCTGTTTTGACGATGGCTTGTTCCTCTTTTTCATATTCCTCAATTCTGATGTTGATTAAGTTTTCTAGTACGGTTCTTCTTAATTCGTTAATTTTAGAAATAGGTACAAACCAATTTTCAACAATGTTGAGGTCTATGTCGTCTACAATGAAGGGAGTGTTTCCTGTTTTGATTAGGTTTTTTTCTAGATTGCTTTGAAGGAATCCTTCCTTCTTGGCGAGTTCTTTTGTGATTTTAAATTCTGATGAGCTGAAATGTCCATCTTCGTCTGTAGCGGTTAATTGAAATCCGTATTGGGTTTCTTCAAATTTTAAATTCACACCGATTTTGCGAACAGCACTATTGTCTTTTTCTACTTGTTTGTTAAAATTAGCATCAGAGTTTCTAGAGATTAAGGTCCCAACAGGGATGCTTTTAAAGTTGTTAGGGGTTATCCATCCACTCTCGATTGTGTTAACTTGCACACCGTCAGCCTCTTGTGCTTCGTTAATAAAGTAAAGACCATCTCCGTTATTTAGTTTGTCAGCATTTTCTATAAGATATTTGCTGTTTTTGACTGCTAGTACTTTTCCAATAATTTGTCCTTTGGACTTTGGACTTTCCCATGAACCAATTTTTTTAAGTCGTTTGTTGACAAAATAATCGGTGTACCCACGGTTAAAACTTCTTCCCATTTCAGCGTCAAAAGTGTAAAAAGTTCTTCCTGAAGAAGCTTTTTTGAATCGCTCTTTTCCTTCATTGGCTAAAAAGTCATCCAAACGTTTTCTTAAGTAAGAAACATTGTTTTTAACGTAAACAACGTCTTTTAGCCTTCCCTCGATTTTGAAAGACATTACCCCAGCTTCAATCATTTGAGGAAGCTGATCACTTAGGTCCAAATCTTTGATAGAAAGCAAATGACTGTTTTCTATTAGCGTATCTCCGTTTCCGTCAGTTAAGGTATAAGGGAGTCTGCAATTCTGAGCACAAGAACCTCTATTGGCACTTCTTTCTCCTCCTGCAACACTCATGTAACAGTTTCCACTAAAGGAAACACACAAAGCGCCAGAAACAAAGAACTCTAGCTCCACATCGCATTTTTCATTAATTTCTTTAATCTGATCAAGATTAAGTTCTCTAGCTAACACCACACGCTTCATTCCAGCATCTTTTAAAAACTGAACTTGCTTTGGTTCTCTATTGTTGGCTTGTGTGCTCGCGTGTATGATTATAGGAGGTAAGTCCATCTCAAATATGGCCATGTCTTGAACGATCAAAGCATCTACTCCTATCGCATAAAGTTCATGAATTAATTTCTCACATGTTTTAAGTTCATCATCATAAAGGATCGTATTGATGACGACAAAAACTTGAGCTTTGAACAAATGAGCATACCTAACCATTTCAGCAATATCCTCTACTGAATTGTTGGCGTTGGTACGTGCTCCAAATTGAGGAGCTCCAATGTATACAGCATCTGCTCCTGCATTAATAGCTGCCATTCCTTGTACAAGATTTTTGGCAGGTGCTAAAATTTCAACCTTTTTTTTCATACTTGTTTCCGTGTAAGGGCTAATGAATGACTCTGTAAAAAGCTTTTTATCAAGTTGTTACTTCAATAGACTTTGTTGTTGTCAAAAATTATTGATTGCAAATTTACTGTTTTTACAGGTAAAATAATTTATATTCAAACGATTAAGTTATTTTTTGTACTCGGTTTTTAGAATCATAAAATCTGGCGATGGAATAAAATTAAAATGATAACTTTACACTCTGTTATCAACCCACAACTAAAGAAAGAAATCTACATGTCAACAATCAAATGGAAAACGGTCAAGGAGTATGAAGATATTACGTATAAAAAATGTGATGGAGTCGCAAGAATAGCGTTCAATAGACCAGACGTTAGAAATGCATTTAGACCCAAGACAACCTCAGAATTGTTTGATGCTTTTTATGATGCGCAAGAAGATCCCAATATTGGAGTTGTGTTGTTGTCAGCAGAAGGACCTTCAACCAAAGATGGTGTGTATTCTTTCTGTTCAGGTGGAGATCAAAAGGCAAGAGGTCATCAGGGTTATGTAGGAGAAGATGGAGCCCACCGATTGAACATATTAGAAGTGCAAAGGTTGATTCGTTTTATGCCAAAAGTTGTTATTGCAGTCGTTCCTGGTTGGGCTGTGGGTGGAGGTCACAGTTTACACGTAGTTTGTGACATGACTTTGGCTAGTGAAGAACATGCCATATTTAAACAGACCGACGCTGATGTAACAAGTTTTGATGGAGGATATGGTTCTGCTTATTTGGCTAAAATGGTCGGACAAAAAAAAGCAAGAGAAATATTTTTCTTAGGAAGAAATTATTCTGCTCAAGAAGCTTTTGAGATGGGAATGGTAAACAAAGTAGTTCCCCATGCAGCTTTAGAAGATACCGCCTATGAATGGGCACAAGAAGTTTTAGGAAAATCTCCATTGTCCATTAAAATGTTAAAATTTGCGATGAATCTTACCGATGATGGAATGGTAGGTCAGCAAGTATTTGCTGGAGAAGCAACCCGATTGGCCTACATGACTGATGAGGCCAAGGAAGGAAGAAATGCGTTTTTAGAAAAGCGCAAGCCCAATTTTGATAAAAAGTATATTGTCTAATTGTAGTTTGTAAAAACCTCTCAAATATCGCATCAAATTCACAAACTATTCTGAATCACAAAAAATGAAACCACAAATTGTAACCTTTCTCATCAAATGTCCTGACCAAAAAGGGATTGTGTCTAAATTAACCCATTTCTTTTATCAAGAAGGGTTCAATTTGGTAAGTGCTCAACAATATGCAAACTCGATAGATGATATGTTCTTTATGCGTTTGCGCATTGCATCAGATCATTCTGTAGTTATTAGTAGAGATCAGTTAGAGGAACGTTTTGCACGTTTGGCTGCTGCATATGATATTGTGTGGAAAGTAGATTATGGAGTCTCAAAGCAGAGTGTGGCCATCATGGTTTCCCATACGACTCACAACTTGTATGATTTGCTACAACGTAACAAAGAGCAAAAATTGAATTGCAATGTGAAAATGGTTGTGAGTAATCACACAAAGCTCAAGTCGATTGCAGACATGTTTGATGTTCCATTTTATCATTTACCAGTCACCAAAGAAACAAAAAAGCAACAAGAACAACAGTTGATTGATTTGTTTGATGGTCAAGGAATTGATTTGATTGTTATGGCACGTTACATGCAGATTTTATCAAATGATTTCATCAATCATTATCCCAATAAAATCATCAATATTCACCATTCTTTTTTACCCGCTTTTCAAGGGGCAAACCCTTACAACCGAGCTTACGAAAGAGGGGTGAAATTAATTGGAGCTACCGCACACTACGCAACAGAGGATTTGGATGAAGGACCTATTATTGAGCAAGATGTTGAGCGTGTGACCCATGAGAGTACTCCAAAAACATTAAAAGATATTGGTGCAGATATTGAAACCATGGTCTTGGCACGAGCTGTAAAATGTCATTTGAACAATCAAATAATTGTAGACAACAATAAGGCCATTGTATTTCCAGAAACTGGAGAGTAATTTTAAAATATAATCCCTCATGAAAATCATTTGTATTGGTCAGAATTATGAAGATCATATAAAAGAGCTAAATTCTAATAGACCCGAAGAGCCCTTGATTTTTTTAAAACCAGACTCCTCAGTATTGCCTAAAAAAAATCCCTTTATCATCCCCCCATTCACCAATGATGTTCATTATGAAATAGAGGTTTTGATAAAAATCAATAAAGTAGGAAAGTTTATAGGTCAAAAATTCGCTCACAAATATTACGATGATATTGGTTTGGGTATTGATTTTACGGCAAGGGACTTACAAACGAAATTAAAAAAAGCCGGACATCCATGGGAAAAAGCCAAAGGATTTGATGGAAGCGCTATAATAAGTCCTTTCTTTTCAAAGAAGACTTTTACGGATGTCAATGAAATTAATTTTTCATTGGCCAAAAATGGTAAGCTGGTACAAGTGGGTTCCACAAAAGATATGATTTTTAAAATAGATGAATTGGTCGCGTATGTGTCTCAATTTTTTACTTTGAAAAAAGGAGATATTATATTTACTGGAACTCCAGCAGGAGTTGGTTCGGTTGATAAAAACGACGTCCTTACCGGGTTTCTAGAAGATAAAAAAGTAATAGATATTAAAATAAAATAAGACAAACAGAGACATCAGTCTCTTTTTTTTTGCGTATGAAAGCAAGTGTAATTACAATTGGAGACGAAATATTAATAGGACAAGTCCTAGATACCAATAGCCAATGGATGGCTAACCGGTTACACTTGTTAGGAGTGGAATTGGTCGAGACGGTTTCTATATCAGACACCAAAGAGGCGATAGTAAGTGGGATAGATCGCGCCTTAGCGATTGCAGATTTAGTTATTGTTACTGGTGGGTTAGGGCCAACCAAAGATGATATTACAAAGTACACATTGGTCGAGTATTTTAATGATGAATTGGTTTTGTGTCTCCCTGTTCTTGAAAGTATAAAAGAAAAGTTTAGACAAAGAGGACTCCCTTTTTCAGATCTAAATAAAAACCAAGCCATGCTACCCAAGCAAGCGACGATTCTTCCAAATGCATTAGGTACTGCAGCAGGAATGTGGTTTAAGAGTCAAGGGAAACATTTGATAAGTCTACCAGGAGTGCCTTATGAAATGAAAGGGTTGATGGATAATGAAGTGTTGCCAAGGTTAAAGAAAATAGGAAGCTTTCCCTCACAAGCTTACGAAACATATGTGTTGTACGGAGTAGGCGAAAGTGTAGCTGCTGAGCTATTGGAAACATTTGAAGAGACACTGCCAAATTTCATAAAACTAGCTTATCTACCAAGTCCTGGACGCTTGCGCCTAAGGTTAACGGGTGTCAATCAAAATAAGATATTGTTAAAGGATTCGATCGCGTCATATGGGCAAAAGTTAATGTCTGTCTTTAAAGATTTTAATGTGATTGAAGGGGATGTAAGTTACATACATATTGTACAACAATATCTGACCAACAATAAAAAAACTTTAGCCATAGCAGAAAGTTGTACAGGAGGAAAGATTGCAGCAGAAATAACCTCAAAAAGTGGTGTTTCTTCCTTCTTTTTAGGAGGAGTAGTCGCGTACAATTCATCCCTTAAAGAAACCCTTTTAGGAGTGTCTAAAAGTACCATAGATACTTTTAGTGTGGTTTCAGAAGCAGTTGCAAAGGAAATGGCTCTTGGAATTCAAAAGAAAACCGGAGCAAGTTATACCATCGCTACCACAGGTAATGCGGGTCCTTCAACCGACCAAACGCAGGAGGGCTTAGGAGTGGTGTTTATTGCTATTGCGACACCAGAAAAAGTAGTTGTCGAGAGGTTTAATTTCGGTCAGCCTAGAGAAAAGGTCTTGGAGCAAGCAAAAAATAAAGCATTTGAGATGTTGGGTAAAGAAATATTAAAAAATCAGTAAATTAATTTTGTTTGTACCATTTATTGTTGTTAAATTTGCACTCCGTTTAGAATTAAATAAAAACTGATACGAGATGTCTAAAGTTTGTGAACTTACTGGTAAAAAAGCAATGGTTGGGAACAACGTGTCCCACGCATTAAATAGAACAAAAAGAAAATTTAACGCTAATCTAATTACAAAGCGTTTCTTCATTCCTGAAGAAGATAAGTGGATCACATTAAAATTGTCCACTGCTGCATTGAAAAATATCAACAAAAAAGGTATTTCGGCTGTGATTAAAGAAGCAAAAGGAAAAGGATTTTTAGTTAAATAATTTTTCTTATATAAAGCATAAATAGAGATGGCAAAAAAAGGAAACAGAGTACAGGTTATATTAGAATGTACTGAGCATAAGGCTTCTGGTCAGGCAGGTACTTCTAGATACATTACTACAAAAAACAAAAAGAATACTCCAGATAGATTAGAGATTAAAAAGTTCAATCCAATCTTGAAGAAAATGACTGTTCACAAAGAAATTAAATAAGATAAGATATGGCAAAGAAATCAGTAGCATCGTTACAGACAGGTTCTAAAAGATTGTCTAAAGCTATCAAAATGGTAAAATCTCAAAAATCTGGGGCTTACACATTTGTTGAAGCTATAATGGACCCTACACAAGTAAAAGACTTTTTTGCAAAAAAATAATTTTTTGTAAAATCTACATACAAAGGCTACTTTCAATCATTGAGAGTAGCTTTTTTTGTATTTTAACCCTTTCGTTTGACAAATATGTATAAAAAGTAAAAATATGAGTTTTTTTAAGAAAATATTTTCTTCTGAAAAAAAGGAGACTTTAAATAAAAGTTTAGAAAATTCTAACACAAGTTTTTACTCTAAATTATCTAAAGCTGTTGCGGGTAAGTCTAGGGTCGATGATGATGTTTTAGATGAGTTAGAGGAAGTTTTGATCTCTTCTGATGTCGGTGTGGCCACTACGTTGAAAATCATACAAAGAATTGAAAAGAGAGTTGAACGAGACAAATACCTTGGGGCCAAAGAATTGAATGGAATTCTTAGAGAAGAAATTGCAGCGATGTTATCAGAGACCAGTGGTGAAGATGCGGTTGATTTTGCTATACCACTCAATCAAAAGCCCTATGTTATAATGGTTGTTGGGGTTAACGGGGTTGGTAAAACAACAACCATAGGAAAGCTAGCTTCTCAATTTAAGAAAAAGGGTTTGAACGTTGTCTTAGGCGCAGCAGACACGTTTAGAGCAGCTGCTATAGACCAGTTACAAGTTTGGGCAGATCGTGTAGATATCCCTATTGTAAGGCAAGATATGGGTTCTGATCCTGCTTCAGTTGCCTATGATACTTTAAAATCTGCAGTATCCAAAGATGCGGATGTTGTCATCATAGATACCGCGGGAAGGCTTCATAACAAAGTCAACCTGATGAATGAATTGACAAAAATTAAGCGAGTCATGCAGAAAGTTGTTCCTGATGCTCCAAATGATGTACTGTTGGTTTTGGATGGCTCAACAGGGCAAAATGCATTCGAGCAAGCAAAACAATTTACGATTGCCACAGAGGTGACAGCTTTAGCGGTTACAAAGTTAGATGGAACTGCTAAAGGTGGAGTAGTTATTGGTATCTCAGACCAGTTTCAAATTCCAGTAAAATATATTGGAGTTGGAGAAGCAATAGATGATTTACAAGTTTTCAATAAAGTAGAATTTGTTGATTCTTTCTTTAAATAATTTAAGTCGTTTAGCTTTTTACCGGTGGTAACACGTTCAAAGCAAATAGGCCAAAAGAAAAATGCAATGCGTACAAAAACAATCAAACAAAATAAGATAAACGTTGTAACCTTAGGGTGTTCTAAGAATGTTTATGACTCTGAAGTTTTAATGGGTCAACTCAAAGCTAACGGCAAAAATGTAGTTCACGAAGATGAAGAAGATGATGGTAATATTGTTGTAATCAATACTTGCGGATTTATTGGGAAAGCGAAAGAAGAGTCCGTGAATACGATTCTCCATTATGCCCATCAAAAAGAACAAGGTACAGTAGATAAGGTTTATGTTACAGGTTGTTTGTCCGAACGGTATAAACCAGATTTGGAAGCTGAAATTTCAAATGTAGATCAATATTTTGGAACACAAGATTTGCCAAATCTTTTAAAAGTTTTAGAAGCAGATTATAAACATGAGTTGATAGGAGAACGTTTAACCACCACCCCCAAGCACTATGCATACTTAAAAATTGCAGAAGGTTGTGATAGGCCTTGTTCTTTTTGTGCTATTCCTTTGATGAGGGGGAAGCATCGTTCTACTCCCATAGAAGAATTGGTTACAGAAGCAGAGAAATTAGCTGCTGATGGTATAAAAGAACTGATTTTAATTGCGCAAGACTTAACGTATTATGGTTTAGATATTTATGGTAAAAGAAACTTAGCAGACTTGCTAAAAGAATTGGTTAAAGTAAATGGGATTGAGTGGATTCGATTACATTACGCTTTTCCAGCGGGGTTTCCACTAGATGTTTTGGAGGTCATGAAATCAGAACCAAAGGTTTGTAATTATTTGGATATTCCATTGCAACACATCAATACTGAGATTTTAAAATCCATGCGTAGGGGTACAACTTATGAGAAAACCAATAAGTTGTTGAAGCAGTTTAGGAGTCATGTACCAGAAATGGCGATTCGTACTACTTTGATTGTGGGGTATCCAGGAGAGACTGAGGAAATTTTTCAAGAGCTCAAAGAATGGGTAAGAGCAATGCGTTTTGAGCGATTAGGCGTTTTTGCGTATTCTCATGAAGAAGATACCCATGCGGCCACATTAGTTGATGATGTTTCAGAACCAGAAAAAGAAAAAAGAGTGGCTGAAATTATGGAGTTACAAGCTCAGATTTCGTGGGAGTTGAATCAAGAGAAAATAGGAAACACATATAGCTGTATTTTTGATAGAAAAGAAGGTGAGTATTTTGTAGGAAGGACAGAGCATGATTCACCAGATGTTGATAATGAAGTCCTTGTGAAAGCAAGCGACTTTTATATAAAAACAGGTGAGTTCGTGAAGATTAAAATCTTTGAAGCTGGAGATTTTGATTTGTACGGAGAACCCATTTCTTCCCATTAATCCAGGCAAGTTCAGTTGGGGGTTTGTGTTTTGTGATTGGAATGTATATTTTTTTTCTTTTTCATGGATATAAAAATAATGCTTTGTATATTTGAAATATAAATATTTAGGGGTAGGTATTTATAATCGCATTGTATATTTTAATTTTTAGGGGTAGAAATTAGAGTATTGTTTTAAATAACAAATAATGTGAAATTGTTAGCCCAGTTCATAAGTTTGTTAGTCTTATGGCTGGGTTTTTTCTTTTTGTTATATTTTCTTCGTGGTCTCTTTTGTTCACAAGATATCAAATGTTATATTTGTGACTAACAAAGAACATTCATGAATCCATTTATAGTCTCCGCACGAAAATATAGGCCTCTTACTTTTGAGGATGTTGTTGGTCAAAAGGCCATCACAAATACGTTGGAAAATGCGATTAAGAATGATCATCTAGCACAAGCATTATTGTTTACAGGGCCCAGAGGAGTAGGAAAGACTACATGTGCTCGTATTTTGGCAAAAAAAATAAATGAACAAGCCCTTGGAACAGAAGCTGAAGAAGATTTTGCTTTTAATATTTTTGAGTTGGATGCAGCCTCAAACAACTCCGTTGATGATATTCGATCTTTAATAGAGCAGGTACGTATTCCTCCACAAGTTGGTAAATTCAAGGTTTATATTATAGATGAGGTACATATGTTGTCTCAGGCAGCCTTTAATGCTTTTTTGAAAACCCTTGAGGAGCCTCCAGCGCATGCAATCTTCATTCTAGCTACGACTGAAAAACATAAAATTATACCCACGATTTTATCACGTTGTCAAATTTTTGATTTCAAAAGAATTACGGTTTTAGATGCCAAAGAATATTTAAAACTTATAGCAAACAAAGAAGGCGTAAACGCAGAAGATGATGCTTTACATATAATTGCACAGAAGGCTGATGGTGCGATGAGAGATGCTCTTTCAATTTATGATAGAGTTGTTAGTTTTTCAGGAAATGATTTGACAAGATTAGCTGTTACAGAGAATCTAAATGTGTTAGATTATGATGTTTATTTCAAGGTGACAGATTTGTTGATAGACAATAAAATACCAGAAGTTTTAATAGAATTTAGTAGTGTTTTGGCAAAAGGTTTTGATGGCCAACATTTTATTAATGGTTTGGCTTCACATTTCAGAGATTTACTGGTTGCAAAAGATCCCTCGACCATTTCTTTATTAGAAGTAGGAGATAACGCCAAAAAAGAATATTTATCTCAATCAGCCAAAGCAGATTTGGTTTTTTTAATAGCAGCCATAGATAAAGCAAACACTTGTGATGTTCAGTACAAGACAAGTAAAAACCAACGACTCCTTGTTGAACTCTGCTTGATGCAGTTGGCTTCCATTACTTTTAGTGATGTAAAAAAAAAAGCAATAATTTCATAATACCTGCAAGTTTTTTTAGACTAAAGGTCACTAAAACGAATCAGAAGTCTGCCGAAAGTCCACCAGCCTTTAAGGTAGAAGAAAAAAAAGTTGCGTTTACAACCAATCAAGTGGTTAAGGCTGAACCGAGCCTTTCAAAATCGCCCCCTACAAGAAGAAGATCATCGGCATTGTCTCTTAAAAGCATGCATTCTAAATTAATTGATTTGGAGGAGTCCGGTGCAGAGCAAGATCTAAGTCATAAGCCTAAAACCCCTTTTTCAGCATTGGAATTAAAAGAAAAATGGGCTACGTTTGGCAAGTTGCTAAAGTCAGAGGGAGAGTTAAATATGGCTTCTATTATCAATGCAAATCAACCTGTTTTAAAGGATGGATTTAAAATTGTTTATGCTTTGCCAAATAAATTAATGGAAGATCAGTTTGGGGCAATTCGTGCCAAATTATTAAATTATTTGAGAAAAGAGCTAAACAATTACGCCATAACTGTACTTACAGAAGTTTTCTTTGATGAAGAAAAAAAATATGTATACACACCACAAGAAAAATTACAAAAACTCATAGAGTCAAATCCAGATGTCTTATTGTTAAAGAATAAATTTGGTTTAGATATTTAAAACTTAATGATTACATTTAATTTTCAAAAAATCAAATATCATTGAAAGTGTACAAAAAAATTTTAGTGGGGGCAGCTTTTTCACCAAACCTAAAAGTAAATATTATTCAAGCTTGCCGTTTTGCTAACTATTTTAACGCGAAACTATATATTGTCCATATTGGTTCTCAAGATTCATTGAAATCTAAACGAATTCATGATATTGTCAACGAGACAGGTTTTGTTGGAGAAAAAGAAATCGTCTTCAAAGAAGGTAAACCAATAGATGTACTTTCTCATATTTGTGAAAAGCATAAAATAGAGTTGCTAATTTTAGGAGCACAACAAAGAGAAAATGTGTTTAGATACTACTTAGGGACAGTAGCAAAAAAGTTAACAAGAAAAGTAAAATGTTCTGTGTTGCTTTTGAGAAATCAATCCAAAGTGGAGTTTGCGAAAAAACACATAGTCATTAACGGTTTAGCCTCTGCAAGTTCTCAAAGAACAATTTCTACGGCTTTTTATGTGGGTTCGGCTTTGTCTTCTAAAAAAATTACAGTTGTTGAAGAAGTCGAAAACCACCATTTGAAAGTAGATGATGACAGGTCTTTAAGAAAAGTGACAATCCATCACGAAAGAAAAAAACATCAGGAGGATTTAAGAATAAAAAAAATGATCAATAAAATTCCTGCAGAACTCCAAACAGGTGTTGAGGTTAAATTACAAAGTATTTTTGGAAGAAGTGGCTATTCCATAGGGCATTATGCGAGAGTTGTGCGTGCGGATTTATTAGTAATGGATATCCCAGCTAAAAAAAGGATGCTTAAAAAATTAATGATGGATGATTTGGATTTTATTTTAGCAGAATTGCCCACAGATTTATTAATTATCAAGTAAAATGTCAAGCAAAATATCAAATACCTTTACCAGTACGTTGCCTCAAAATATGTTCTCAGGTTTTGTGGTTTCATTAATTGCCCTTCCTCTGGGTCTCGGTTTGGCAATGGCGTCAGAAGCACCTCCGATATCAGGGGTTATTGCTGCGATTGTTGGCGGGATTGTAGCTTCAATATTTGGAGGGTCAAAGGTTACAATTACCGGACCAGGTAATGGTTTGGTTGTTGTTTTGTTAACTGCGATTACGACCTTGGCAGATGGTGATTTGCAATTAGGGTATATGTACACTTTAGCAGCTATTGTTTTCGCTGGAGCTACAATGATTTTATTAGGTTTTTTAAGACTAGGTATTTTAAGTGATTTTTTTCCATCAACTGCTATTCAAGGAATGTTAGCCGCTATAGGTGTTGGTATATTTGCAAAGCAAATCCATGTCATGTTTGGGAATACTAACCAAAAAGGAGGGATAGTTGAATTGCTGAAGGAGTTGCCTTGGACCTTATATGATTTTGTAACGACCAATGATCATAATTTTTTCTATGCTGGAATTGTTGGGTTGATAAGTTTATGCATCATGGTTTTTCATGCTAAAATCAGAAATAAATATTTTCAATTGATTCCTGCACCTATGTGGATTGTGGTTTTTGCTGTTGGAATGAGTTATTTTTATCAATTAGTTCTTAAACAAGACCATCCCATAGATGAGGCATGGTTAGTTAGGATACCAGAAGATATTTTCTCAAGCTTGGCGTTTCCAGATTTTGGAATCATATATCAATTTAAATTTATAGCAGTTGTAATTTCAATTACCCTTATTGCAAGTATAGAATCTTTACTGAGCATCAAAGCTGTAGATCAACTGGATCCGTTAAAAAGAAGGTCCAATGCCAACAAAGACTTAAAAGCTCTAGGTTTTGCAACCATAATAAGTGGTTTGTTGGGAGGCTTAAACGTTGTAACGGTTATTGCACGTAGCTCCGTTAATGTCAACAATAAAGCGACAAATAAATCTGCTAATTTTTTTCATGCCATCTTTTTATTAGCTTTTTTGTTGTTATTTCAAACACAATTGCAGATGATTCCAGTTTCTGCCTTAGCAGCTATATTAGTGTATACCGGTTATAAACTAGCAGCGCCCTCAAATTTATTAGCCGTTAGTCATGTAGGTAAAGATCAATTGATTGTTTTTATTATTACGTTATTAACGACCATCCTTACGAGCTTGATTTTAGGAATTTTAGTGGGGATTGTAACGACTTTTCTCTTGCACCTAATCATCAATAAAGATGTTTTTTTGTTTTTCAGAAATATATTCAAGCAGAATGTGCTCATGTTCAAAGAAGGAGAAACCAGTTATTATGTAAGTGTCAAGAACTTTAGCTCTTTTGTGAATTTTTACAGATTAAAAAATCAGCTAAATTTAATTCCAGAAACGGAAAATGTAGTAGTCGATTTTTCTAGATGTAGATTTGTAGACAATACAGTGATGGAAAACATGAATACCTATTTAGAGAAATTTGAGGCTAAAAACGGAAGTTTAGAAGTTGTAGGGTTAGATTTACATGGCTCTGAAACTTCACATCCTTTTGCCTCGCGAAGGATTTCACATAAACCAAAGCAATCAAAGTCATTGAGTTTAACGAGACGACAAACAAATTTAGAATCCATTGCCAATGATTTTGGATGGAAGTACATTCCGTACAAAGAAGAGTCTTTGGCATTGATTTCTGATTTTACATATTTCAATACCAGACAGATACAAGCGACTAAGAATTTTTTAATCAACCAAAATGACACGGTTTTTGATGTTGTTTTTACGGAAGGTGCTTTTATAGCATTGCAGCAGATAAGAGCAACAATGTTTTATATAAAAGTTGAACATAAAATTCCGGAATTTACTTTAGATAAAGAAGGTGTGTTTGAATTTGTGAAGCAATATACAGAGTTTTCAGATATTGATATTCCGGGTCATCCGGATTTTTCAAAACGATTTTATCTTTCAGGAACTGATGAGTCTGGGGTATTGTCTTTTTTTACGGATGACATCATATTGTTTTTAGAGAGTAATGACTATTACCATATTGAATCAAATAAAAAAGGATTGCTTCTTTTTAAGAAAGAAAGATTAGCATCAGTAAAAGAAGTGAAGGCAATGATAGATTTTGGATTGCGTTTTGAAAAATTAATAAAAGATAAATATGCTAGGGCTTAAATTACCAACCGACCCAAGATGGGCAAATATTGCAGAAAAAAACATCAACGAAATTTTAATTGATCATGCACATTGTGAGCAAAAAGCTGCATCTACTGCGATTTCGTTAATCGTAAGTTTCCCTGAGTACACAGACTTAGTAACCGAAATGGTTGCTTTGGTAAAAGAAGAAATGAGTCATTTTAAATTGGTTCATGACAAATTGATTGCCAAAGGTCTTGTGTTGGGTAGAGATAGAAAAGATGAGTACGTAATGAATTTGATTAAGTTTTTCCCAAAAGGAGGAAGTAGAACTCAGCAATTAATACATCGATTGTTATATGCTGCTTTGATTGAAGCAAGAAGTTGTGAAAGATTTCGTTTGTTGTCGGAAAATCTAAAAGATAAGGATTTGGCCAAGTTTTATAGAGATCTCATGGTTTCTGAAGCGAATCACTACACTTTGTTTTTGAATTTTGCCCGCAAATATGGAGAAAGAAGCGAAGTAGATCAAAAATGGCAACATCTATTAGAGTACGAAGCCAAATTAATGTTTGACTTAGGGACCAAAGAGTCTATACACGGATAATATGTATAGTAGAGAAGAGTCTGCAAAAATTAGAGAAGAATTTTGGGTGAGTTATGGAAAGTCATTTCCTCGAAAATGGGTTTTATACAATACCAAAATCAAAAATTTTGGGTTTAAGTTTATCGCCAATAGAAAATTAGCCGAAGTCACATTAGATATTGAGTGTGTTGACCCTGTTCAAAGAGAATTAATGTATGACCAATTATTTGCGTTAAAAAATATTTTGCAAGATGATTATCTTCCTGATGTGGTCTATGATAAAGATTTTTTTTTAGAAAACGGAAAATTAATTAGTCGTGTGTCTGTAGTTCATGCTAAAGAATTCAGTATTCACAATAAAGATTCTTGGTTAGATTGTTTTACTTTTTTTAATAAGACGATGCATCAATTTGAATTGTTTTGGCACGAATATGAAGATTTTATTAGGCAAGCAGTAATTTGAAATAGACAAGTTCAAGGTCTAGGCTTGTAATTTGTCTAAAATTAATAGCGCATTACAACAATCTAAAACCACAATAAAATCATTTTTCATTCCATTTATTTGTTGGGAAGTGTGCTTACGCACAGATTCTAGATTTAAAAAAGGG